>JAUWXF010000179.1 GCA_030616475.1 Desulfobacterales bacterium | reverse complement strand
TCCTCGTTGTCACTGCGTTCTCCCCTGAAACCCGAAACCTGAAACCTGAAACCTGAGGAATATATATATCTTTTTATAGATTCTCAAAATTAACAAAAGTCTATCCCTATTAAGCGAATGATAAGTTGTAACAACGTTGAAAACCAGAATTTCCATGCTTTTCAAGTCTTGTTGCTCATCATATACCCGACCTTCATCGCTCCATTGTTCAATAGGTTTCTTCCTTTAGAAGATGCACGGTTTCATTATTCCCATCCACCCCTTTCAGAACGTAATGAACTACCCCGCAGCAAGCTACGGGGTATCGCGTATCTGATTTTCACAATCTAAACGAAGCAAGCTTCGGGGAATTTAACCCAATAACTCACGCCTGTCTGCGTGCGGACACGCACAGGCAGAAAAATCTGTGTAATCTGCGCCTGCCCCGTTAAATGTTTTTGTCCTTTTATTTAACCGGGGTAATCTGTGGATTAAATATCTGGAAACCATCGGCCGACCGTGATAAGGGAGATGGGCAGTTTCCGAATATAAAATACAAACTCACCTGAAATGAAAATAATCTTGAACCACCATATCTCGTTGCATTTTCTTGCTTGACACACAATTTGTAGTGTTCTATATACCTGCCGAAAAAAGCATAGAATTCATCTGAGCAGTTATGTTGAATTATCAGCGCTGGAGAGATTATCAGAAGCGGTTTCCGCGAAAAGACCTTCAGAAAAAAATTTTCAAGGGGAGCCTTTGGTTTTTCCCCTGCTTGCTGTTGTTAGTAATAGGGCTCCAACACTTCAAGGTTAATCTGTCGATCGGTTACTTTAATAGATCTCCAGAGATCGGAGGTTCTTTTGGAGGGGAGGGAGTTGAGACTTCAAGCGTGTTTATGAAAGAAAACCTCAGGGGACTAATAGATTTTGAGGAAGTGTGCAACAGCCCTGAGGGTAAGATTGATATCAATTGTTCCGGCAAATTCTTTTCCGTGGAAACCACCCTGGACCAGGGGCTTCAAAGTTATATGTTGAAAGTGATCCGGCGCTCCAAATCCCCTCTGATAGGGTTTGTAGCCATGGATGCTGCAACCGGACGAATCCTCTCCATGATAGACTCAAAAAAAGCGAATGGAGCAAAGAGTCTCTGCCTCAGCAGTCAATTCCCCGCCGCGAGCATCTTTAAGATCGTAAGTGCTGCTGCGGCCATCGATGGTTGTAATATTTCCGCTGATACCAAATTGACCTACAATGGCCGGGCCCATACCCTGTATAAGAATCAATTGGCCGGTCGAATCAATCGTCACACGAACAGCATCTCCTTGAAAACCTCTTTCGCCAAATCGATCAATCCCGTGTTTGGCAAACTGGGCGCTTTTCGCCTGAAAAAGGACCTGATTGAAGAATATGCCATTCGGTTTGGGTTTAATCAACCGATCGATTTCGAGTTCCCTGTTGAGCCAAGCCGGATTTCAGTCGGCGACGATCCGTATCACTGGGCAGAACTAGCCTGCGGCTTTAATCGAGAAACGTTGATATCTCCCATTCATGGGGCAATGATGGCTGCTGTAGTTGTAAATGACGGAAAGCTAGTGGAACCGACGATTATTGGATGTATAACTGACGAGGAGAACAATCCTGTCTATGTCGGGAGTACGAATATTATCGGGCATGTCATTTCTCCGAAAGCGAGTCAGGAGATGAAGGAATTGATGGCAGCAACCATCTCCCGCGGGACCTGTAGCGGCACATTCAGGGGATACCGCCGCGATCCGATTTTGTCGAAGCTCTCTATCGGAGGAAAGACAGGTTCAATAAATAACAAGAGTGATGAATTACGCTATGATTGGTTTGTGGGTTTCTGTGCAGAAAAGGCCGGCATAAGAAAACTCGCCCTAGCGGTTTTAGTTGTTCACGATAAACTCCTCAGAGAGAAAGCCCAGGAGTTTGCCCGCCGTGCCATGAGGTACTATTTCAGAACAAGTTATAAAATCACTTCGTGATTTTATATAACGCGGCTACGCCACTCAAAGGGGCGTTGTCGATTATGTTGTAAGACTATCGAAAAATGGATATAGGCAAAAGATGACTTGTACAAACCTGGCAAGGCCACTCGTCATCTGGGTGTTGTGTATCCTGACCATCCACCTATCTGGCTGTCTCGGCACCCAACATGCTCCCAGATACCCGGACAATATATGTGAAATCTTCCGGGAAAACCGGGCATGGTACAGGAGTGCGCATGCTTCCTACCGTAGGTGGGGCATCCCCATCCCGGTTACGATGGCTCTAATGCACCAGGAATCGAAATTCGAGGCCAAGACCAAACCCCCTCGCACCACCTGCCTTTGCATTTTTCCCGGACCTCGACCTTCGACGGCCTACGGCTACTCACAGGCGCTGGACGAAACATGGGACAAATACAAGCGATCTGCGGGTAACCGGGGAGCTGACAGGGATGATTTCAGTGATGCGGTAGATTTCATCGGCTGGTATTGCAACATAAGCCATACCAAGTGCAGCATTGCCAAGGATGATGCCTACAATCTGTATTTAGCCTACCATGAAGGTCATGGCGGGTTTTCCAGAAAAACCTACCGAAAAAAGGCGTGGTTGCGGCGGGTTGCCGGCAAGGTTGGAAGCAGGGCAAGAATCTACGAAAAGCAACTGGCGTCATGTCAAAGGGAATTTCAAAAGCGCGGATGTTGCTGTCTCTGGCCTTTTTAGGCGCTTAGTTTTAAAGTTCGTGCTTTTTGTGGCAGAAAATTCTAAGAGACAATCACGAAAGCACGAAAGAGACTAGCACCATGGCTAAGCTGAACTTGATACAAATCAAACTAGTTATAAGGCCGCAGAGATATAAACATCAGTTTGAACATTTGAGTAAGAAGATAATTGGCGTTGCAATTAAGATCGACTTTTCGTGTTTTCGTACTTTCGTGTTTTCGTGATTAATTTCTTTATCTTCAAACCTGTTTGGTTCCGGCCCGTCCGCCATCGGCTACGCCCCCGCCTGCCAATGCCTGGCACTGGCGGGCAGGTCAGGCGAATGCCGGGCGGGCTTGTCCGGGTTAGGGCTTAACACATGGGGGATGGTGATGCTCTGAAGAGGAAACGAGGTAAGGCCCAGGAAAGACAGTGGTGCCCGGAATGTAAGAAGTACGTCCTCGCCGTCAGACCCAAGACAAACCTTAGGTTGAATCTGCTGTTGTCAGTTCTTACTATGGGTTTGTGGCTTATTGTTTGGGCTTGTACAGCAGACCTTAGTACAAGGAAGCCACGCCAATGCCCAGCATGTGGCACAATAACCCAGGAGGTGGCTCCCGGCGATGCCGTTGACGAGCTCGATAGCCCCCACAAAGAGTGAAACAAGTATGTTAACCATAAGGGCTTGCGCAAGAATAACTTACCATTTTGGCATCTCAGCTTCAGGCCAACTTAGACCGATACTCATTCGCAAAATCCGCGAAATAGCCAGCTATTCCTGTGGTTTTGCTCAATCGGATCGGCCAAATCTAACCCAAATCTGAGCGCCAATTCTGCCAAGTTGTTTTTGCGCAAGCCCTAAGCCGGACAAGCCGGAACCAAAAAGATAATTTTATCACGAAGACACGAAAGTACGAAGACACGAAAACCTGAATGTTATTTTATTTCGTGCTTTCCCTGGCCCAGACCTGGATTATAGGGCTTAATGGGCTGATCCGAGCACGCAGTGCTCTATACTTAGCAAGCTGATTCAAGCACATAGCGCCAGGGCAGGCAATCTTTCGTGTATTGCGGCGTTCGCCTTGAGAAGAGGCGTGATTGTCTTTCATAATTTTTTGCCAGAAAAAACACGAATCTCATTATTAAGCGCCTAACACGGATTGAATGAGAAGCTATGGACCCGTTCAGGGATAAGGTCGTGATTGTGACCGGTGGGAGCTCCGGGATTGGGCGGGCGCTTTGTGAGGAACTGGGTCGAAGAGGAGCCGTGGTCACCGTGGCCGACATCAACATGGAGGGCGCGCTGCAAGTCGCCTCGGCCATTGCCAAAAGTGGAGGCCGGTCCAGTGCGGCGCACCTGGACGTAGCACGGGCAGAAGACGTACAAAAACTCGTAGAGGAGACGGCTTCCACACACGGGCGGCTTGATTACATGTTCAACAACGCGGGCATCGGAATGGCCGGCGAGGTGCGTGACATGGAACTTGAACACTGGCGGCGTATTCTCGACGTTAACCTGTGGGGCGTTATCTACGGCACGACAAGCGCCTATCAAGTGATGATCAAGCAGGGGTTCGGAAATATCGTCAACACCGCTTCCGTGGCCGGCTTGATTCCGATTCCGATGGAGACTGCCTACTGCGCCACCAAGCACGCTGTGGTGGGCCTTTCGACCTCGCTACGGGCCGAGGCGGCTGAACTCGGGGTTAAGGTGAGTGTCGCCTGTCCAGGGTTTATCCGAACAGGCATCTTTGATGCGGCCACGTGCTTTGGGGCCAAGCGCCAGGATGTGATCTCCAGTCTGTCGTCAATCAAAATGATGGATGCGTCCGGCTGTGCACGTGTCATCCTGCGCGGCGTTGCACGCAACAGGGCCATCATCACGGTCACGGCATTTGCGCGCTTTATCTGGTGGCTTTACCGGCTCCGTCCAACGCTCTTGGGGCCGCTGGAGCGCAAGATAATCCGTTGTTTCCGATGAATGAATCACCTTTTTTATACCCCCTCACCCTAACCCTCTCCCGCCAGGGGAGAGGGAACTGTATGGCAACCCCGCCGCAAGCGGGCGTGGTATTCAAAAACACTGATCGGAAAAAGGGATTGGCCGTTGAAAGGATTTGACATGCGTCACAGTCGATATCTGGTTCTCATGAGTCTTCTGCTGCTTCTTGCAGCATGCGTCCCAAAGGTCAAGCCGCCGGTTACGGCCCCACAGGCCCTGGTGAAGATTCGGCCCTGGCAGTTTCCTGAGTTCTCGGACGATATGTCGCATGGCTCTCTTAAAGCCGCCATCGATCAGAGTCTTGACTATCTTGAGCGCCTCGATGCCTCAACCCCCTTTCGCTTTGGGCCGGACACGTTCACCGCCTCTCATCTTGCCAAGTCAATGAAAGCCTTTTACGAATTGATTGAACAAACCCCATCGGCCGACAAGCTCAGAAAAGCTATTAGGAACTCATTTTGGGTATACAGGGCTGTCGGAAATGATGGGCGCGGTAAGGTCTTGTTTACCGGATACTATGAGCCAGACCTTCAAGGGAGCCTGCACCCCTCGCCGGATTATCCATATCCTGTCTACAGGAAGCCTGACGATTGGGTGAACGTTAATCTGGGCCTGTTCAATCCCAAATACGAAGATGAACGCGTCATCGGGAGATGTGTCAATCAAACCCTGATACCCTATTTTTCACGGGATGATATTGACTCCAAGGGGCGTCTTCGGGAAAAAGGGTGTGAACTCCTTTGGGTATCTGATCGCATCGACCTTTTCTTTCTCCACATCCAGGGCTCCGGGCGGGTGCTGTTGGAAGACGGCACTGTGTTGCACGTCAATTACGATTGCGCCAACGGACGACCATACCGCAGCATCGGAAGATTGCTCATCGATGAAGGGAGTATTTCCAGGGAAGAAATGTCCATGCAGCAGATACGTACCTACATGAAGAATTACCCCGAGGAGATCGAGCGTGTCTTAAATCACAATGAAAGCTACGTCTTTTTCAGACTGGTTGATCAGGGCCCCATGGGTAACATTGAGGTGCCTTTGACCCCTGGCCGTTCTGTGGCCACTGATCGGTACCTCTTTCCAAAGGGCGCACTGGCCTTTATCCAAAGCGAGAAACCTTTAGTGGACGAAGATGGTACCACCCAGTCCTGGGAAGCCTTTGGCAGATTTGTCCTCAATCAAGATACTGGTGGAGCAATCCGAGGACCAGGGCGGGCAGATCTCTTTTGGGGAAGTGGCCCATATGCCGAGACCGCAGCAGGTCACATGAAGCATGATGGAACACTTTATTTTCTCGTTCTGAAACAAACTAAGAAAAAATGAGGCGGATCAACTAACTTTAGCTCACTTTAGACACTTTAGGCACTTTAGCTCACTTGTTGTTGAACATAGCACGAAATTTTCTGCCAGAAAAAACACGAATTTCAGAACTAAGGAACTACGCATTTTTCAAATCGAGTTTGAAAAAAGAGGCTCTTTCAGAGCAGTTAAAACTCAAAAATCCGAAATTCGAATACCCGCCTGCCAACGCCTGAGACAGCATTCAGCTTATGTGCCGGCATCTCTGGCAATGGCGGGCAGGTCGAAATTCGAAACAAATCCGAATATCAAATGTCCAAATGTTCTAAACATTACAGATTCAGGAATTCAGGTATTTAGTTAGTATGCCAACGCGTCAATCCTTCAATTTCTCAATTTCTTTGTTTTGAATTTCGAATTTTTG
>JAUWXF010000077.1 GCA_030616475.1 Desulfobacterales bacterium | reverse complement strand
CGAACCCTCTTGATTCGCCACTGTACCTGTCATTAATGATTTTGACGGATGTGACTTCCCCGAAGGCTTCAAACGCCTGCCGCAAATCCTCTTCGGTGACCTCACGCGACAAATTGCCTACATAGATGTTCATTTTGACCTCCTTAAAAACACTTCTCGGCGCATCTAAGTTGTGGTTCCGAGTTCTCCTTCTCTATTTATCCGGGGTACAGCCAGAAGAGGAAAAAAACAAGAATAACAAATAAGGCACTTCGCCTCACGTTGACAAAGTGCCTATGATGATCGAACAGTCCCGGACTAGAGCTTGACGACGTTTGTTGCTGAAGGCCCTTTGGTGCCCTGTTCTACGTCAAAAGTCACCTGGTCGCCCTCAGCAAGTGTCTTGAATCCAGACCCGCTAATGGCGGAGTGATGGACAAACACGTCCGTGTCCCCATCCCGCTGAATGAAACCGAATCCCTTTTGGTCACTGAACCACTTCACGATTCCTTCTGCCATGGCGATTATCCTCCTTTTTTCTTCTTTCGTACAGCTCTCAGGTGTTACTCTGGAAAAAGGTGCAGAATCGCATCTCTAGGCAAAAGACGGGATTGAAGCGGGTTCCAAAATAGGGATCCTGATTTCCGCACTCGATCCGGGTCCTTCACATGATAAGGGATGAAGGGCAAGGCGATAGTTGGACCGATAAATTAACAATATTCCGTCCGTGGCTACATGTCAATGAAAACATCACGGGGTAAGGTAAGTTGGCCTGTCTGAAATCTGGGAAATCGAAATTAGTGTATGTATCCCGACGGTTACACGTGCGTCAATAGACAGAACCCTATATTTAGTGGTCTATACAGAGAGACAGAAATTGCAGCTTCCGTCCCAGAATCGTAACTATCCGAAGTGTCACGATTTCAAAAGCATATCGAAACCCCGAAACTTCTTTTTCCTCGACCTGGCTCCATCACACTCAGTTTTTCCATCCAACCTCCAGTTACAAAATCACTCCGTGATTTTATATAACGCGGCTGCGCCGCTTAAGAAAGGAAATTCCTATACTATCCAGTTATCCCAAAAGCACAAAATCCCACCTCTCTTTTTGAGAAACGGGGTCTTGGTATTCAGTTCATGGCATCCCTTTGTTTAGCGTCAAAAACGATCAGTGCTATATTTCTTAGGCAGGCTACCAGCAAGGCAGGTGTTTGTCAAGGATTCTCAAGGGTAACAGGCTGTTCTATTATTCTAAACAACTCGAACAAAAACTACCAGCTAAGGGCCAAAAATTTGACACATTTGGAGCATCTGAAGCAAATGTCTCCAAATTTGCAAATCCGGATGCTTCAAGAAAGAAATCTCCAAGTGTTTGAAATTATTAGCAATTACGCCTCCGCAGTATTTTGGCACGTTTGCTGCATATAACGGAACATCATATTGAAATAATTATCATATTTGCCCGGTACCCCATTATCGCGGCTGGAAACGGACTGTTGCTAACAGATAAGCTCCTTCCGCTGTGTCAGAGGTGGATATGGTTGCAGCCCTTTTTGGGCTTAAGGTCGGTGCAAAAGGAGTTTCCAATGGACAAGAGATTAACCTATCAAGAATTGATGCAGAAGGTTGAGAAGTTAGAAAAACAGGCTGTTCAATACAAGCGTGCGGAGCGGCAACGGCTGCAAAGAGAAAAGTTGCAGGGCGTCCTTGAGATGGCGGGGGCTGTCTGCCACGAACTGAACCAACCAATGCAGGCGCTAACTGTATATTGTGAATACTCGCTAAAAGCTAAGGTAGAGGATAATTCGCTCTACGACCAGATACATAGAATCATAGAAAAAGTCGACACAATGGCAAACATCACCAGAAAACTGCAGAATATTGCAACCTATGAAACGAAAGACTACCTTCAAGGGACAAGAATTATCGATATTGATAAGGCCTCAGCAACTCCATTCAAGTAGGCACAGCATAGATAGACTGGCAAGCGAAAGAGATAGTTTTCCCCAAAATTCAAGATATTCCTCAGAGGGTACGGACTAAAGACGTTTCAATGTCTCTGAGAAAATCTCACAACTGGATGCCCCATGCAAGCAAAAGACCACCCTTTTAAGCCTTGTATCCCCTTCTAAATAATCAATCGCCGTGCCAAGCATTATCTCGGCACACCGCTCCTTCGGAAACCCAAAGATGCCGGTGCTGATGGCCGGAAACGTAATGCTGGTGAGATTGTTCTCATCGGTCAGTTTGAGGCTGTTTAAGGTGGCGTTCTTTAACTTCTCCTCCTCATTTCCCTCTCCCATGCGAGGGCCTACCGCATGGATCACATGCCTGGCCTTGAGGTTGCCACCGGTTGTGATCACAGCCCCTCCCACAAACGTGCCGCCGATGGTATCGCATTCCTCCTGGATTTTAGGCCCCCCTTTCGTCCTGATGGCTCCGGCTACCCCTCCACCCAGGATAAGCTGTGCGTTGGCCGCATTAACGATGGCATCTGTGTCCATCTCAGTAATGTCACACTGGTTTACTTCGAGCACTGCCTGACCTACTTTCTTTTCCATAAGAAACCTCCCTTTCCGATTGCCGATTTCCGATTGCGGATTGCGGAATGAAGAATTCCCAAAATCTATTGCCATAAAGTAAGAAAAATCGGACACGAAGTGCATTTTTTCAAGCCGTCAGGCCTCCGGCTCGTAGAGGCACGAGCCTACGCCTCGGTGAGCGCAACCCTGCGCTAAATCCGAAATTCAAAATCCCCACAGGCCGGAGGCCTTAACTCCGCACTCCGCACTCCGCATTCCCATCACTCCTTTTCTGTTTTGTCAACAATAACCTTTGCCCTCTCCCCTATAGGCATGACCTTAACCCTCATAATCTCATGGCCGAGCATCCTGTAACTTTGCTCCAGACTTTGATCCAGCCCAATGGCGATCTGGTTGTCCTCGATTCTGGCATGATCAACCTGATCATATCCCCATCTTTTCCTTGACGTAATCAAAAAATTACGCTAATCTCCCTTTATGATTGAACCTGACCGATCTCTTGAACCTGACTGGGACGAAGACAACATCAATCACGTTGCCTTTCATGGAATACGCCCAGGGCAGGTGGAAGAAGTCTATTACGGTGAAGGTCCGTTTCCGACTCTTGCCATTAGGAAAAAAAAGAAACGAGGAAAATCTACCGAATATCGATACCGTCTATGGGGCACAGATGCCTCTGGCGTCTGTATCGAAGTCATTGTGGCACCGTACCCCGAGTATGGTTTGTGGCGATGCGTAACAGCATTTCCCATGTCATCTTCCACTAAAAAGACCTATTTCAAGAGGATCAAGAAATGAGCAGACTCCCCAAAAAAATGAGGAATAGGCTCAAAAAAGAAGCCAAGGAATGGGACATCACCATTGATAGAGAGAGTCCCGAGCAGGTTCAAAAACTGCTTGACGAGGCAAAGCCCTTTAAGGTGCCACGCCCGGCCCGGCAGCCAGTTTCCATTCGTCTGGATCCATTTGATATCTCTATGATAAAACGCCTTGCCCGCAGAAAAGGTATTCCCCACACCCAACTGATGGCCATCTGGCTTCACGAAAGAATGGAACAAGAAAAGGGTGCTCGCTTTTAGACATTCAAGCGCAGCGAAGAATCTTGAATAGAAAAGGTTTGAGTCCATACTATATTTCTGCTATATATACCTTAGTTTGTTGCCCAAACAGCGGCGCACTCAGCTTTCAAACGGCAAGAAAGCACCGACACCTGCGTTGCGGCGATTCGGGCGACAGTGTGTATACAGATAATATCAGACGAAAGGACAGCCGCTATGCCTATATATGAATTTCGCTGTTTGAAGTGCAATGATGTCTTTGAGATCCTCTTGATGAGTAGTGAGGACGAGGCTGAAATGACGTGTCCCCACTGCGGGTCCGAGGACTTTGAGCGTGTCCTGAGTACGACCAGCCATACCATGGGCTTTAGCAAGGGAGAATCTCGAGGCCCAACAGTCGAATCAAGGGAATGCGCTTCCGGAACCTGTACTACCTGGAACCTTCCCGGTCAGTCCAAGAATTAGGGAAGCATATCCTTACTCCCCGGTAGAATCTCAAAAAAGATTTGACAAACTTGCCACCTTGTAATATTCTTATTGTAACTCATTTACAATAGAGAGGGGACGAATGGAACCGATACACCATCAGGAAAAACAGCAGTTTAAACGCCTTTTTGAAAATGAAGGGATCGACCGGATCGAGGATAGATTGGCCATCCTGGAGGTCTTTCTTGGGATTGAGCGGCACATAAGCTTTCAAGAATTTGTCGCTGCTTTGAAAGATAATGACTATAGTTTTGAGCCGGACTTCGTAAAAAAGACGCTGAACCTCCTCTGCCGATATGGCTTTGCCGCAAAGAAGAAATTTGAAGGCCAGCGTACTATGTATGAGCACCGACATTTAGGTTTTCACCATGACCATCTCATTTGCACTAAGTGTGGGAAGATCATTGAGTTTGAAAGCCGCCAGATGGAAGATCTTCAAGTTGAAACAGCCGCCTTGCACGGCTTCCACGTACTTCAGCACAAGATGGAGATCTACGGTCTGTGCTCAGACTGCCTCAAGGAGCGCATCCGTTTGGTGCCCCTTTCATTTGCCCACGAAGGCGAACTTGGCATTGTACAGGAATTCATGGGAGGGGCCGGCGCTCAACTCCGATTGGCCACCATAGGGTTGAGGAAGGGTGACGAGGTGGAGGTCATAACCAACAGTGGTGCAGGCCAGCTTGTTGTCGCTGTTAACGGCACGCGATTGGCCCTTGGCCGGGGGTTTGCCAAGAAGATCATGGTGAAACCCGATGGGAGCAGAAAGAGATAGCGGTGAATCTGAGTGACTTGAAGGAAGGCCAGACAGCTACCGTGGCGCGGGTGGGTGGTGACGGCCCTTTTCGCCGAAGGCTCCTTGAGATGGGTTTTTTGCGAGGTACGGAGGTCTACGTTGAGAAATATGCCCCCCTGAGAGACCCCATCGAACTCATTTTAAAGGGGTATCATCTCTCCCTCCGTGTGGATGAGGCTGCCCGGATTGAAGTCGAAGAAGTTAAGGGTTGAAGGGAATATAGTTTCAAGAAAATGTTTTTGGGGTAAAGTAAAGCCTCAATTTCGAAATCCGAAATCCGAAGCACGAAACAAATACAAATGACCGAAGCACAAAATCCGAAACAAAAGGTACTTATGAGAATTTTCGGAGTAATACTGAAAATAGAATGACGTTTTGCTCATTTGAATTTTGAATTTCGAATTTGTTTCGGATTTCGATATTCGAATTTCGGATTTATTTAGGCCATGTGGCATATCCAAAAACCAAGATCTTTTTCTGAAAGTCTATAGCATATGTCCCAGAAATCCATAACCATTGCCCTTGCTGGAAATCCTAACTCCGGCAAGAGCACCATTTTTAACAATTTGACCGGCACCCGGCAAAAGGTAGGAAACTGGCCCGGGGTTACGGTCGAGAAAAAAGAAGGGCACCTCAAGACTAACGGTTGTGACCTTACCGTGGTGGACCTGCCTGGCACATACAGCCTCACTGCGTATTCCATTGAAGAAATTGTGGCCCGCAATTTCATCCTGGATGAAAAGCCGGACGTGGTTGTCGATATCATTGATGCCTCCAATCTGGAACGCAACCTTTACTTAGCCACACAGCTTCGCGAACTCGACACAAAGGTCATTTTTGTCCTCAATATGGCCGATCTTGCCAGAGCGCGCGGTGTCAAGATCGATGCAGACAAGCTGTCTGAGCTTCTTGACGTGCCCGTGGTCTTTACGGTTGGAAACAAGAACAAAGGGACCCGCGACCTCCTTGAAAAAATCATGTCGGTGGCAGAGGCTGAGATAGATTTTCCGCGGACCCGCCGGGTCTATTACGGCAAAGATATTGAAAAGGCCGTCAGTGAACTATCAGAGTTCATAAAAGAGAAGACCACCGCGGAGCTTCCCTATCATATCCGGTGGGCTGCAATAAAACTCCTTGAAAACGATGGAATCGTCAAAGAACGTATACTCCAGTCCGCAAATCCACAGGGGGAGGCCATACTTCAGGAAGCAGAACTAAAGCGTCAGCGGCTCCGCGATTTTTTTGATGAGGAGCCGGAAATTGTCATGACCGACCACCGATACGGTTTT
Organism: Desulfobacterales bacterium; assembly: GCA_030616475.1. Taxonomy (GTDB): domain Bacteria; phylum Desulfobacterota; class Desulfobacteria; order Desulfobacterales. Next base: position 8,207 of record JAUWXF010000077.1, on the reverse strand, counting down.
ATTGCGGGAATTGTCAAAGAGCTCGTGAAGACGGTCTCAAAGCAGAGGGTGGATGTCTCGCGGCAAATAGACCAGGTATTAACCAACCGCCTGCTGGGGCTTCCCATCTTTGTCTTTTTTATATGGGCCATGTTTCAGCTCACCTTTTCATTAGGGGCCTACCCCATGGACTGGATCGATGCGGGTGTGGGATGGCTGGGTGAGGGTGCCGGTCAAATCCTGCCAGAGGGCATATTCAGGGACATGATCGTGGACGGTATAATTGCTGGCGTGGGAAGTGTTGCCATATTCTTGCCAAATATTCTCATTCTGTTTTTCTGCATTGCCCTGTTTGAGGATACCGGCTATATGGCCCGAGCTGCCTTCTTAATGGATAAGGTCATGCACCTCATTGGGCTTCACGGTAAATCTTTTATTCCCATGCTCATGGGTTTTGGCTGCAATGCCCCGGCCATCATGGCCACCCGGACCCTTGAGAGTGAAAAGGACCGCATCTTGACGATTCTGATCAATCCCCTGATGTCGTGTGCAGCCAGGCTGCCGGTATACATCCTGCTGGCTGGCGCGTTCTTTGGGGCCAAGGCCGGCAATGTTATCTTTTCCATCTATGCTTTAGGTATTGTACTGGCCATTTCCATCGGCCGCCTATTTCGATCGACTCTGCTCAGGGGCAAGGTTGCTCCCTTTGTGATGGAACTCCCACCGTACAGGGTCCCCATGTTCAAGGGCCTGTTGATCCACATGTGGGATCGCAGCAAGATCTTTCTTAGAAAGATAGGGGGTGTGATCTTGGTCGGCTCAGTGGTTGTCTGGTTCCTGAGCGCCTTTCCCAGAGAGGTCCAATTCTCAAGGGATTACGAAGCAGAGATAGCAGGCATCAGTGACCACTACAGGCCCTTGATATCTGCGGCGCACGGTGATCTCAGGGAAAGACTCTTGGGAAAAAGAGACGAGGCTATTTCGGCCCTGGAAATTCTCCAGGCCAGGGAAAAGGTAGAAAGATCATATATAGGCCGGCTGGGGAAAGTATTGACCCCTGTGTTTGCTCCCATTGGCATGGACTGGCGCGGCAGTGTCGCAGTGCTTACGGGCTTTGTGGCCAAAGAGATTGTGGTTAGCACCATGGGCGTGCTGTACACCGTGGGGGCTGATGAGGACGAAAAGAGCGAGGCCCTGAAAGTGGCCTTGAGAAAATCCAATATGACTCCCCTTTCTGCATATGCCATGATGACTTTTGTGCTAATTTATGTGCCCTGCCTTGCCACCGTGGCGGTCATCAGGCGTGAGACCAATTCCTGGAAGTGGGCCGCATTCAGTATCACTTACAGCACCACCTTAGCCTGGCTTGTTGCCTTCATTATCTATCAAGGCGGCAGGATGCTCGGGCTGTAGGATTGTTGATTGTCGATTGTCGATTGCGGGATTGGCAAATTGAGGGAGACCTTTGAAAAATGTTCAATTTTGTTCAAGCTCAAGGAAGGCGAAAAAATGTCACGTTATGCAAAGGTCTCGGTTGAATACCAATGATTGAGCTATTTTTCAATCATCAATCGTCAATCATCAATCGTCAATCGTCTGAGCCTGCACTTGGGACAGTAACCAAATACCTCGACTTTGTGGCCCCTGATCACGAAATCATATTCTTCGGCTAGTTTCGTCTCCAGCTTGTCCAGAAACTCTTCTGTGAATTCTATTGTCTTTCCGCAGTCGAGACACCGGAGGTGGCAGTGGTGTTCCCGGCCATAGATGGGCTCATAGTGCAAGTGTCCCTCTTCGAAATAGGCCTCCTGGATCAGCCTGGCTTCAAGCAACAGGGGAATGAGGCGGTATATGGAAGGCTTTGAAATCTTTTTTTTCTTACTTTTCAGGCGCAAATAGAGCTCATCCACATCAAAATGATCGTGGGTGGCAAAGATCTCCCTTATGATGGTCTCGCGCTCAGGGGTATTGCGGAGCCCCTTCATTCGAACAAACTCTCTGAATATCGCTATTTCGTCTCTCATGAAGACACCTCATTTGAGGTTTGATTTTATAACCACTTGCGACATTTATGTCAACGAACAAATAGCTAGTACAGCATTTCACAAATAGCTTTACAATGAATGATGTCATTGCGAGCGTAGCGAAGCAATCTCTAACCCCTGAAGAAAATCATGAGATTGCGGAGCTTGTTCCGAGCATAGCGAGGAATCTCGTTTGGGCTAAACCACTAGCTCCGGGTTTGCTTCGGCTCAGCCTCGCAACCGCTTCGCTCGTCGCAATGACAGAATTATGTAAAGGCTTTAGCGAAACGATCCACTAGTACCCATCCACAAACTCCCCCTCCCCCCGCGGGAGGGGGTTGGGCCCGCCTGCCACTGCGAGGCACGAGCGGGCAGGGGGAGAGTATTTTTAGTAATGATATCTTCTTCTTGGTTCCCTCTCCCCTGGCGGGAGAGGGTTAGGGTGAGCGGGATAACACGCGTCAGCACGGTTATTCTTGACACGCATTTGGGATTTGTGGTATTGGGCAGTTCAAAGTCGGAAACTGAAGTTTCTGTAAAGTCTATTCACATAAACACGAAAATGAAGCCACGAAGGCATGTTGACTTTGAACGGGTCAACTCTCGTGGCTTTTTTTGTAGATAAGAAGGTCAGGCACGAGATATTCTCGCAGTTTCCATTCCAGAAAAATGAAATACCTTAAAGGAGGAATAGCATGAGGAAACACGGTTGGATTGTTTTGGCATGGACTTTTGTTTTGGGATTGTTCATGGTCACGGCCAACGCCCAGGCCATAGACAAGGAAGCCCTTAAGGCTGAAATAAAGGACGAAATCAAAGAAGAACTGAAGGCTGAGGGCGGACCGTTGGCTGGGATTGAAGACCGCATCAAGTTTAGCGGTCTCATTGAATTTGGTGGCGCGTGGCAGGACGTTGATTACACGGCTGGTCATGGTGGAGGCAAACAAGACGATAGTGATCTTGCTCTGACGACCGTAGAACTGACTGCGGAGGCAGAGGTTAACGACTGGGTAAACATAGCTGTAACGCTCCTCTACGAAGATCCCACTTTCGGTGATGAAACGAGCGTAGATCTGGATGCCGCTACTCTCACTATAGGAAATACTGAACAATATCCTCTCTATTTTTCCGCCGGCGCCATGTATGTCCCCTTCGGCGCTCTGCTAACGCACTTTCCGGATGCCCCGCTTATCGATCAGCCTCTCACCCTATCGCTGGGAGAGACCAGGGAGAAGGCTGTGCTTGTCGGAGTGGAACATCAAGCCTTTTCCGTATCCGGCTATCTTTTCAACGGGGACATGGATAAAACTGGAGAAGACAACCAAATAGAGAGTTATGGCCTTGACGTAAACTTTTCGTTTGATGATGAGGCGGGTTTTGACGTATTAGTTGGGGCCTCGTACATTTCTAACATAGCGGACTCGGACGGTTTCGAACTTGACGAAATCAAGGACTATATCGGTGGGTTCGATGTCTATCTGCATGTAGGGTATGCCCCTTTCTTTTTTGATGCCGAATACATGACCGCTTTAGACGATTTTGAGCCCGGTGAATTGGACGATAAGAAAGCCCAGCCAGCGGTTTGGAATCTCGAAGCCGGTTATAACCTGGACTGGGGCAAAAATTTGGAAATTGCCCTGAAATACGCCGGTTCTGATGAGTCAGGAGCCCTCGGATTTCCCGAGCAACGATATGGAATAGCTCTCAACCAGGAGATTTTCGAGGGTGTGATAGCTTCACTGGCATATCTCCATGATGACTATGAAAATGACGATGCTGAGGACAGGGATAACAGAGACGTGGTGTTTGCACAGATAGCAATAGAATTCTAATGCCATAACGACCTGAGGTTCAAGGCTCAAAGCTGAAAGGTCAAAGCTGAAAGTTGAAGGCTGAAAGCTGAAGGCGAAAACCCAACTTGAAGGCCCCAGACGGTAAGTTCGTCTGGGGCCTTTGATTTTTTTCTGCCCCCATAATATCTTATACGTTCAAATACTGTTTATGAGGACGCAGGCCAGATCGACAAGGGCGCATTTACGAGTTGGGGGGAGGTTTTCGTGTTCGTTAAAATCCCCCCACCCCCCCTTTAACAAAGGGGGGTGAAAACGACTCGCTTCAAAGTCCCCCTTTTCTAAAGAGGGATTTAGGGGGATTTTTTCGTGGAAACCGCAAAGTCAAGCCTTTAAAGACTGTGGCTAGAAGATAGGCCAGCCCGGCAATGAGAATGATGGTGGCGCCCGCAGGAAGGTCTGGCTGATATGATACGATCAGCCCCGAGGTCGTAAAGACTGCCCCCAGGAGCGAGGCGAGGATCATCATTTGAACCAGGCTGCGAGCATAATAACGCGCAGTGGCTGCAGGAAGAGTTAGCAGTGCAATCACCAGAATAATGCCCACCACCTGAATCAGGATCACCACGGTCAAAGCGATGAGGCAAAGGAGTAACAGGTATGTGGTTACTACGCTGATTCCCTGAAGTTCACTGTATTCTTCATCAAAGCATACGGCCAAGAAACGTTTGTGAAAAAGAAACACCAGGACAATGATAAGCGCATCAAGGGAGGCCAACAGATAGATACTTTCTCTCTTCACCATGAGGATGTTCCCAAAGAGGTAGCTCATGAGATCAATGCTGTAGCCAGGTGTTCTATAGATAAAAAGAATGCCCACGGCCATCCCAATGGCCCACAGTGCCCCTATGATCGTATCTTCGTACTGGTGATAGCGCAGACTGACAAGACCGATGACTACCGCTGCAATAAGGGCTGACACCACCGCACCGTGTATTGGATGGTAACCGTAGTAATAAGCGATGCCCATGCCACCCAGCGCAGTATGCGAAATCCCCCCGCTGATAAAAACAATGCGTTTGACTACAACATAGGTTCCCATTACGCCACAGGCGACACTGGCAAGAAGACCGATGATTACGGCATTTTGCATGAAGCCGTGGCTTTTAAGGACCTCTACGAATTCAAACATCACAATTCACATTTGTGCTTTATCATATGGACAGGTCCGCTGTAGCATGCTTCGATAACATCGCCTGTGATCTCATTGGTCGGGTTACAGACAAGGCGCCGGTTCACACAAGCTACATGTTTCACATAGCTTGAGATAAAACCGAGGTCGTGGGAAACAAGAATGATCGTCACCTTCTCGTTGAGCTTCTTTAAGAGTTCATAGATGTCTTGCTCAACCCTGCCATCCACACTTGTGGTGGGCTCATCAAGAAGGAGCAGGTCCGGCTTTCCCACCAGGGCCCTTGCCATAAGAACCCGCTGTTTCTGACCACCAGACAGTGTGCCAAAACGCCGATTGCGCAGATTGTATATTTCTACTTCCTGCATAGCCTCTTCAGCGGTTTGCCGATCGGTTTTCCTATACCTTCCCAAGCGAGGCGCCTTGCCCAATCGCCCTATAAGAACCACGTCCATGACACTTATCGGAAAACTCGAGTCAAGGTCTGCGTGCTGGGGGACATAACCGATAAGATGGCGTGCGCGTTCCGGCGGTTGACCAAAAACCCGAACCTTGCCTCTCAAAGGGTGTATCAGGCCGAGTATGATTTTAAGAAGTGTAGTTTTACCACTGCCGTTGGGACCCACCACACCTAAGAAATCTCCTTGTCTAACTGTCAGCGTGACGTCCTCGAGAACGAGATCACCATCATAGGCAAAACCAACCTGATCGATTTCGACAACATCTTTGTTTTGGCTCATTGGATGACCTTTCTAAACGGTATCAATTTAGCCTATTGAAAAAGCGAGCCTAACGAGCATACAGGTGATCCGATTCTAAAGCGGGTCACTGTTTGAGCGTATTAGTGAGCCCTGTTCTTTCTTTACGCTCACTTATGCGCGAGTTTGAGCCGGTTTAGAATCGGATTGCCTGTATGCGATAATGTTTACAAAGAACTAAAATGTTACTCTAAAGGTTTCAGCGATCTTTCTCATATTTTTCAGATAGTCCTTGGCCAGGGGATCGATCCGGACAATCCGTCCTCCAATGGCTCGCGCTACAGTCTCGGCATTTTTTGTACTGAATTGCGCCTGCACAAAGACCACCTTGATCCCTTCTTGCTTCGCTCGTTTGATGAGATCGGCCAGGGCCCTGGCACTTGGCTCTTTTCCCTCGACCTCGATGGGTATTTGCTCCAGCCCGTAGTCGCGGGCAAAGTATCCCCACGCCGGGTGAAATGCCATGAATTTGCGTGTCTTCAAGTTTTCCAGGGTCTCCTTAATTTCAGTATCCAGTCTATCGAGATCATGATGGAACGCTCTCAAATTATCTTCATAATAGGCCCTTTGGGCGGGGTCTTCGAAGATCAGAGCATGGCAGATGTTTTGGGCCTGGACCTTGACCAACCTTGGGCTTAACCAGATGTGGGGGTCCTTCATACCCTTTGGATCATGCTGATATTGTTTGGTCTCCTTGCGATGATGGGCCTTCATGGGACGGAGCTCAATGTCACGGCGTGTGTCGATCACGTTCATGTGGGGATTTGCCCTGCTTATTCGCATCATCCAGACATTTTCAAATGGTACACCAATGCGAAAATAAACCTTTGCCTTCCCGAGTTCGGCCATCTGCCTGGGCGTGGGCTCATATGTGGCCGGGCTGTATCCAGGGCCGACCAGGACCGACACATCGACTCGCTCACCCCCTACGCGCTCTACGAAGTATGCCTGGGGGGGGATGCTGACAAAAACCTTGATCTTTTTCTTGGTATCACTCGACGGTTCTGAACAAACTTGCGCGGCGTTCAAAAAGGCAATCGCCAAAAACATGGCACAAAACACACCAACTGGTAATGAAGTTCTTCTTTTCATTTTGCTTTCATTTCTTTAAACGCCGTGCAACTCGGTTGCATCATTGGACAAAAAAAGTACGTGGATCACGCATGCCGCCACACCGGGCATCGCAAAAGACACATCGCTACACCTCACTCACGTGCCGGCCTTGAGGCATCTTTCGCAGATTCCCTCAAACCGGACATCCACATGTTTGATAATACGCTTACCTTTGGTCTGAAACTTCTTGATACCCACAGGGAGCAGGTCCGGCCCCAAGCATTCCATGACCCTGCATCTGCTGCACACAAAATGGGGATGATCCGGGTGATGGCGCGTTTCGCCCATGCCATACCTGAAGGCCCGATCCCCCGCCAAAAGTCGCTTAACCAGGCCCTTGTCTACCAGCAGGTCAAGGATGCGATAAAGGGTGACCTTATTAATGGACATCCGGCTTCGGACGGCTGCCATAATCTCTGCCGCCGCAAGGGGCCTTGACTCGTCTCCTACTGACCTGAGAACCGCTTCGCGAAGGGGGGTCGTGTCCACACCATGACCTTCGAGCATCTCCGCGTAGTTACAACGCTCGCACATGCGAGCTACCATAATGCCTATGCAACTGAGTTGCAAGCCCAAAAACCTCTTAAAGATATTTTCAGGCTATGTTAATAGAAGCAAGGGCTTAAAGCCATGGTCTCGGGGAGTCGTAGTGATGGTCTACAAACTGCTGAACGGTTTCGTGATACTGCTTCACCTCTTATGGATCATCTTCATCCTCTTTGGGTTTCTCCTGGCCTTGAAGTATTTCAAGGTTTCCTTCATACACATAGCAGGGCTGGCCTTCACCCTCGTTCTGAACCTTGGAGGGTGGTATTGCCCGCTCACCTACCTGGAAAACTACTTACACGGCCTTTGCGACCCGCAGCTTCTCTATGGAGGCTCCTTTATCACGAACAACTTGCAAAAGCTCATTTACTTGAAGTTGGATGAGGTATACTTGAGGATGGGCGCTATCGCCTGGGTGGGTCTCAATATGGGTGGCTATGCACTGCTGCTGAGGAAGAGAAGGCGACGGCACAGAGCAAAGGGCATAGCGCATAGCGCATAGCGTTAAGTCGCTTGCTATACCCCATGCCCCATATCCTATGCGTGTCTAGTGCTTGACCGAAGACCTCTGTTTTTTCGGTCAAAAAATCGAAATCCGAAACACGAAATCCGAAACAATGACAGAAATAAGAATGCTCCAATGACAAAAACAACGGATTCTCAATGTATTAGTTTTGGTCATTTTGTCATTCGGTATTCGAATTTGTTTCGGACCCGCCTGCCATCGCCACGTACTTCATGCAGCTTACATGCTAGCATCTCTGGCAATGGCGGGCAGGTTTCGGATTTCGATATTCGGATTTTG
>JAUWXF010000009.1 GCA_030616475.1 Desulfobacterales bacterium | reverse complement strand
TGGCTAAATCGTAACAAAAACAACCGCGCTTCTTGCCGTCTGGTTAATTGATTTGTTATATTTTCTCATTTAATTCAATAGGTATCATCTTTTTTTGACGTCTTGAGATACCGGTAGTGTCTAATAACCCCTACCACCTTTCCCTGAATATGAAAATCCCCATCTTTGACAACAATAGACTCCATCCCCTTATGTGCAGGCCGGAGTTCCACATAATTTTTCCTTTTGTAATATTTTTTGACGGTTGCCTCATTGTTAATGAGGGCCACCACGGTCTCTCCTTTTTTGGCTGTTGGCTGCTTTCTGACCACCACGAAATCCCCGTCCAGTATTCCATCCTCTTTCATGGAGGCCCCTTTGACCTGAAGCACGAAGTAATCTCCACTGCCTATCATTGAGGGAGGCACTTCAATGACATCCACGTTCTCCACTGCCTCGATCGGTTTTCCGGCCGCCACCCTTCCCAGGAGAGGAAACTCGAATCGCCTGGTTTCCACGGGGCTGATCACCTGAATGGCCCGCTTCTGGTTCTTTTTCCTGGGAAGGCGGATATAGCCTTTCTTCTCAAGGGCCTTAAGATAGGTGACCACCGTGTTATAAGAACTGTAGCCGAAGTGGGAACAGATTTCGTCAAAACTCGGAGAGATCCCCCACTCTTCTATGTAACGGGAGACATAAGCCAGGAAGTCCTTCTGTTTGTCCGTTAATTTCATGGTTGCCTCGTAAAATGTCAAGAGATTGAGGTTCGGAAACAGAGATTGGTCTTATACTGCAGATCTTACTGAAAGTCAACAGAAAAATGACAACGCTTCACACGATCTGGAAAAGACAGGGCATTTTGTATGGGGAGAGGGAACTATGCGGTAACCCCGCCCCAAGCAGCGGGGTATTGAAAAACACTAACAAATAAGGTATGTTTGTCAAAAGTGAACATAATGGAGAAAAGGAGATTTCGCAATACATTTCTCGCTTGGCAACAGATCTAAATGTTGCCGCAAGCACGCAAAACCAAGCGCTTAATGCCATTGTCTTTCTCTATAATCGTGTTCTTCGGATCGAACTGGGTGACTTCGGCCATATGGAGAGAGCCAAGAAGCCGGAGAGGCTGCCGACGGTTATGACTAAATCGGAAGTTAGCCGAATTCTGGCCGCAATGTCAAGTACTTATGTTTTGTTGGCAAAGCTCATGTATGGGTGTGGCCTGCGTATCCAAGGAAAGGTGGTGGGGATGATCAGGCATTACGCATAAACCCTAACCCGGACAAGCCCGCCCGGCATTCGCCTGAGGCGTAGCCGACCCGCCTGCCACTGCGAGGCACGAGCGGGCAGGTGGCGGACGGGCCGGAACCAAAAAAGCAAAAATTTATCACGAAAACACCCCAGTACGATAGTTCCTAACTACGGGGCAGGCACAGACTGACACGGACAAACTTAGTCCGTTAATAATTGATTTCGTGCTTTTTATGGCAGAAAATAAATTCGAAATCCGAATACCCGCCTGCCAACGCCTGAGTCAGCATTCAGCTTATCTGCCGGCATCTCTGGCAATGGCGGGCAGGTCGAAATCCCTGGCCCAGACCTGGGTTATATAGGCAGCAGAATCATCCAGGAATGTCGCGCCAGGGCAGGCCGCAAACAAATTTTCAATTTTCAAAATTCGAATGACCAAAACTGAATCCACAACCATAATTATCTCAAATAGCTTAGATTCCATGTTTTAAACATTCGAACATTTGTATTTTGGATTTGTTTCGAATTTCGAATTTCGTGCTTCGGATTTCCGGTTTATCCGGCTTAGGAGGAAATAGGTAAATGAAAATTCTGCTTCACATTTGCTGCGCCCCCTGTGCCATATATCCCCTGAAAGTCCTTCGCTCAGAGGGCTTTGAGGTCATGGGCTTCTTTTACAACCGCAACATACATCCTTTTCAGGAGTGCCAGCGGCGTGAAAACGCGCTCAAGACCTATGCCGGGCAGGTAGACTTAGAGGTCATTTATCAGGATGGCTACGACATGGAAACATTTCTGCAAAATGTCGCTTTTCGTGAGGAAGAACGTTGCGCCTATTGCTACCATGACCGGCTAAAAACCGCAGCCATTATTGCCAGACACGGCAAATTCGATTATTTCACCTCCACGGTTTTGCAGAGCAAATTCCAGAAGCACGACATGATCCGCTCTATCGGGGAAAGCCTTGGCAAATCGTATGGCGTACCGTTCCTGTACAGAGATTTCCGAGAGGGCTGGAAGGAGGGGATTGAGACCTCAAAACGTCTTAATATGTACCGCCAGCAATACTGTGGATGCATATATAGCGAAAAGGAGCGGTTCTATAAGGGCAGAGGGCCCCGGTTAAATAGTTTCACCCCGGTAGAGAAGTTAGGGGCTCCGCCCCAATTGGAATAATGGAATGGTGGAACGGTGGAATATTGGGTAAAGTGGAACGGTGGAATATTGGGTAAAGAGGATTTAAGACACATTAGAAATGATTCTTTTCGGTCTTTTATCCCCAACATTCCATTATTCCATCATTCCAGATCAATGGCACAGAAAACTGCCACTGAAAGATATCAGTATCGGTTTTGTTAGTCACTGAATTTTCTTGGCGATTTTCTTTACCTCCTCTATCAGAGACCTCTTTACTTCCTCCCAACCTAGATCCCAGATCATGTTGAGATCACTCTCTCTTTCAGCTTCTTCAAAATCAACCAGCCCTTTGAGAAAAAGTAGCTTGCTGTATTTTATTCCCCGATCCTCTTCCATGGCCGCCATTATCAATGATTCCAGTGTGATTATCTTTCTTGTGAGGCAGTATAGATCCACAAAGTCTTTTTTACTACCCCTGCTCCCTATTGATATGATCTTCATTCGCCCGATGTCTCTTGGATCAGCCATCCTGAGATTTTCTGTCTGTGGATGGATAGATTTCAGCTGGAACTTCAACGGAATCTGCTCTCTTACCAGATCAACCTTTATGGATTGAATCATCAATTCCATATGATTGGGTAATAGGTTAACCACAAACGTATCCAGTCCCTCCAGTTGAATCTTCCTTTTAAAAGAAAGATCATCAAATTCTTCAGTCACAAAAAAGTCAAGGTCGTCTGATCTCCTATGTGCCAATTGCAGAGCAAGGGCAGTTCCTCCGCCCAGATAAGAGAACTTCATATCAGAAATACGATTCAGTCTTCTGAGTAATTCCCATAAGGAGTCGGATATCGCTTCGGGGTACATAGCTCATCTTCCTGGTCAAAAAATATTTTCCAGAATCCTCTCGATCTCCTGGAAAGGGATCTGCTATTTCTTAAAACATAAATCATTTCCCTTCGGCTATAGTTCTTCAATAGAAAAATAACGGCTTTTTCATCACCATGCTCCATAAGTCGGCTGATAATAAAATAGGATGACTCTTTCATTGAGAGCTTCTGCAAGTCAACATCCCAGAAAAATGGCCACAGGTATTCAGGAAGCCCTTTTCTATTGGAACCAGTTTCTCTACTTTTACCAGTCATGGCATAACCTTACTCTAATCCAAAGCTGTTAATAATCAAGTTAAGCCAAATTTCTAAGATTTTCGATTTATGAATGGATCAAAGGAGGGACGCGGCGTTTTTCTGCATGCGTTCAAAATCATCCTGGCTCAAACCCGCACCCAGGACAATTTCTCTTGCCTGTTGTTCAGTGATGAGATCAGAAGGTTCGTGGGCATCGGAGTTCAAGATCAATTCAGCCCCCTGTTTTCTGGCTAATTTCGCAACGTGCCCATTCGTCAAGCTGTGTCCCTTGCGAGCCGTGATTTCCAGAAAGACGCCTTTCTCGGCCGCCATTATCACTTCTTCCTCGGAAATGAGACCCGGGTGGGCCAGGATATCAATATCAGCAGACAGGGCTGCCCGGTTGGTACCAGGAACAACAGGCTCCGCAATGGTTTCCCCATGTACCACCACAATCTTGGCCCCAAAAGAACGGGCCTGTTCGGCTAAAGGCCCGATTTGAGAAGGCGGGACATGGGTCAACTCGATGCCGGGTACTGTCTTGATGTGGTTGACGCGATTCAACCTTTCGGCTACAGTCACAATGCGCGGAATGATAAAGTCCAGGTTGGAGGCATCAGCGTGGTCCGTGATACCTATGGCCTTGATACCGAGTACCTCTGCCCGGCGGACCAGTTCAGATGGAACTAGGACACCATCGCTGAAAATGGAATGGGTGTGTAGATCGATCATGTTTATTTCAACCTGGAAAACCTGGTCCTCAGGGCAAGGTCAGAGTTCAGTGGCTCTGCCAAAAAGGATTGATCGAAATTCGAAGCACGAAATTCGTACTGTTTTCAAGGCGTGAGCCGCAAATACGAAACAAATCCAAATGTACAAAATTCAAATGACCTAAACGGAAGAGAGTATTATCCTTCAAAGGTGGAAAGGGTTATTCCAAAGCCGGCCCCTCTGGAGCCGGATTTTTACTCACATCTTGTATTTGCCAAAATCGTCGGGCGAAAGCTTCTCTAAGTAGTCCTTCCATTTCAAACCCTGCTCGCTTTTGTCCCATGCTTCAGGCTCTCCATCCAGTCGCTTTGATTTCTGGAGTACCGTGTCATCAACAAATATGGGACAACCAGCTCTGAGGGCTAAGGCAATGGCATCGCTGGGACGCGCATCCATATTGTATGACTGGTTATCAAAAGAGAAGTAGATCTGGGCAAAGAATGTGTTATCCTTCAGGTCGCATACTTCCACCCTGGAAATACTTATCTTTAGCATATCGATGAAATTCTTGAACAGATCATGGGTCATTGGGCGAGCGAAGCTAACTTTCTCAAGCTCTGTGGCAATGGCCGTCGCCTCCAGGATACCGATCCAAATGGGAAGTGCGTGATCCCCCTGAATGGATTTCAAGATGACGATAGGGGCGTTTGAAGACGGATCAATGGTTAAGCCCGAAACCTTCATTTCATGCAGCATGGGACATTCCTCCGTTTTTGCCAGGGTATTCTCCATGGCCCTTGCCGACAGGATGCCCGAGCAAGGAATGTGAAAAAGCTTCCACAATTCTTACTGGCAAGATCCGGCCGACACGTGCCATGCCAAGCGCGCCATCCGTAAAGTTCGCTATTTTATTGCAAGGGGTGCGCCCTGTCAACTGATTAGGCGATTTCTTGCTAAGACCTTCCACCAAGACTTCCTGAGTCGTCCCTACCAGTGCCTTATTCTTCTTCAGGGTGACCCCCCCTTGAACCTCTAACAGGGTGCTGAAGCGCTCACCCTTTAAGGCCTCCGGAACCTTGTTGGAAAACTTAGCAGCCGGAACATTCGGACGATCAGAATACTTGAATAAGAAAAGGCTGTCAAACCCTACTTGCCGGACAAGATCCACGGTGGCTTCGAAGTCAACTTTCTCTTCGCCCGAAAAACCGACAATGATATCTGAGGTTATTGCAATATCAGGCCGGACGTTGCGCAACTTTGCAACCTTCTTGAGATAGTAGTCCCTTGAGTATCCTCTATTCATGAGCCTCAGCACGCGATCTGAGCCGGACTGAACCGGCAGGTGGATATGAGGGGCAAGTTTGTCCAGCCTGCGGAAGGCCTCAATCAACCGATCCGACAGATCCTTGGGATGCGAGGTCGTGAAACGTATGCGGCGCAAGCCTTCGATATCGTTAACACGTTCAAGGAGTGCCGGAAAATCACATCCATGGCCGTTTTTTTGTCCATATGCATTTACGTTTTGGCCTATGAGTGTGACCTCACGGATACCATTTTCCACCAAAAGCCGAATTTCCTCAAGTATTTCCTCGGGTCTCCGACTAACTTCACGTCCTCTAACATAAGGTACCACACAATAGGTACAGAAGTGGTCGCAACCCTGCATGATGGTCACAAAAGCCGTGGCACGCCCGGCCGCAAATACTGGTCCCTTAACACACAGAGGTTCCGACGCCCCCCTCGGATCTACGTCTACGATCTGCTTTTTTTGATCTTCGACCTGCCGTACAAGGGAGGGGAGCCGCCCAAGCGCAAAGGTTCCGAAAACGATATCAATATGCGGTGCCCGTTTAACAAGACGATATCCCTCCTGTTGGGCTACACATCCACCTACACCGAGAATGAGATCCGGCCTCAGCCGTTTCATCCGGACGAGACGACCCAAGAAGCTATAAACCTTGTGCTCGGCCTTTTCACGGATCGAACACGTATTTAACAGGATAAGATCGGCCTTATCCTGCTGCGAAGTGGGCCTGTAGTTCAATGGGGCCAGAAGTCTCAACATCTGCTCGGAATCATAGACGTTCATCTGGCAGCCCATGGTGACTATGTGTACACGTTTCTGTTTCATAAAGCGAGTATAAGCGTTCTTAAACTCAGCGCCTTTCGGACCGATCAGATAGCCACAAAATCAGTTGATTGTCGATTGTCGATTGTCGATTGATATCCTTCAATCATCAATCATCAATCGTCAATCCCTCAATAGGTTCAATTCTGATATGCCTTTGAAGATCCTGGATGATCATATCTGCCATGCCTTGGCAACCAGGTCCAATGTATAGGACAACCAATCCTTCCTGTGGATCTATGGTCGTGAGTACGGCAACCCCGTCGTATCCTTCCAGGATAAACTTCAAGAAATGAATCTGTTCTCGATCTACGCGATAGTATTTTTTGACCGTGGTTTTGGGCATGTGAATAAAATCGCCGTGCGATTTTATATAACGTGGCTAGGCCACTAAAAGCTGTTTCAAAAAACGCCATTTATAGCTCTACGCAGTATGACCCAGAACCCATCATGACAATTAACACCAACTCCTACATTTTTTCAATGAAAAAAAATCGGGTAACATTTTAGTTCTTTGAAAGCATTATCGCATACAGGCAATCCGATTCTAAACCGGCTCAAACTCGCGCATAAGTGAGCATAAAGAAAGAACAGGAAATAACTCCTGCAAATAGCCTCGATAATGGCGGAAATCATGTGAGCGTTGGAAAAGTATGCCATTTTGCTGTTCTTTCTTAACGCTCACTAATACGCTCAAACAGTGACCCGCTTTAGAATCGGATTGCCTGTATGCTCGTTGTGCTCGCTTTTTCAATAGGCTAAATTGATACAAAATCGGTATTGTACAAATGTCCCATTTGGGCTATATCAGGTCATAAAATCGCTGTGCGATTTTATATAACGCGGCTGCGCCGCTGAAAAAAGGAAATTCCTATCTGTGCAAAAGAAGTGGCACATCCTTTCACCTGATCCTAAACAGGTTTCTATGTTGGCTGACAGCTTGGGCTGTCAGTTAGCGGTCGCCACTTCACTTATAAACCGCGGCATCAGCAGCCCGGATGAGGCGGCAGCCTTTCTCAAGCCTTCACTTGCCCATGTTCGATCCCCTTTTTTGATGAAAGATGTAGACCGTGCGGTTGAGCGCATCCTGCTGGCTATTCGTCGGGGTGAAAAAGTGCTCATTTTTGGGGACTATGATATGGACGGCATTACAGCCACTGCGGTTCTCGTTGAATTCCTGGCCTATCTGGATGCTGATGTGCATTACTACATCCCCAATCGCCTGACCGAAGGTTACGGGTTGACCCGGGATCATGTTGAAAAGCACGCTATGCCCGATGGTATTAGCCTTATCATAACCGTGGATTGCGGCATTACCAGCTTTGATGCGGTCAGTGCGGCTCGCCGTGCCGGGATCGATGTGATCATAACTGATCATCATGAGACCCCTCCCCTGATGCCAGAGGCATTTGCCGTTTTGAACCCTAAACAGCCTGATTGTACATCAGGCTTTTCGTGGCTCGCCGGGGTGGGTGTGGCCTTCAACCTGGTCATAGCGTTGCGCAAGAGGCTCCGGGATGAGGGTTTTTGGAACAATCGTCCGGAACCAAACCTAAAGGCTGCCTGTGATCTGGTAGCCCTTGGCACAGTAGCAGACATGGTCCCGCTTGTGGAAGAAAATCGCATCTATGTGAAGGCCGGACTTGAAGTACTCGCTTCTGATGTGCGTCCAGGTGTCAACGCCCTGTTGGATGTATGCAACATGCTGAATCGCCCTCTCGACACCCGGGACCTCGCTTTTAAGCTCGCCCCTCGGGTGAATGCAGCCGGAAGACTCACCCACGGCTCAATTGCCTTGAGGCTCCTGACGACGTCAAATATGGAGACAGCACACGCCATTGCAAAGGAGCTTAACCAGGAAAATACGAGAAGGCAGAAGATTGAAAACCGCATCCTGTCAGAAATCGTCCAGCACCTTGAAAACAACCCTGAGTTATTGGAGCAAAGAGCGCTGGTCTTAGACCAGGAGGGATGGCACCAGGGCGTGATCGGAATCGTGGCATCCAGGCTGGTTGACCGGTATTATCGACCCGTTGTTCTTATTGCGGTTGCCGACGGCATCGGTAAGGGCTCGGCCCGAACTCCGGATGGATTTGATTTGTACGAAGGCTTAAAGGGCTGTGCTCAGTACCTAAAAAAATTCGGGGGCCATAAGGCGGCAGCAGGCATCACGTTGAGGGCTGAAGACATCCCGGCTTTCCGCAGAGATTTTGAAAAAATCGTCTGCCAGAAAACAACGCCTGAGGATTTCGTGCCCAAACTAATTATCGACGGCGAGATTTCCGCATCTGATGTCTCTCCTGAACTGGCAGATGAGCTGGAAGCACTTGCCCCTTTCGGAACAGGGAATCAAGAACCTCTTTTTATGCTTTCAGACTTGGATGTCCTTTCCGCCCGGGTGGTTGGAGCCCATCATTTGCAGATGAGACTGCGGCCGTCGAATTCGCCGAAGGCGGACCAAACGAGACCATTTGATGCGATTTTGTTCAATGCGCCTGCCGCGGACTGCAATCCACCTCCTAAACGATTCCACCGCATTGCCTGCCATGTTCGCTGGAACCGGTGGCCTCCGTCCGCCGCAGGCGGACTACGCCCCGGAGGGCGAGACCGAAAAAGCATTCAACTCGTGATCAAAGATTTCCTGGCAGCCCGATCTGACAGGATAGTGGAAAATGTCTAATAGTTTACCACGAATGATAAACTACTGGGAGAATGTGGCCGCTGGCGGTGTGACTTCTCATTACGGCGCGATCTCAAAACGGACTGCCTTCAGCACATCACCCTCCGGGCCAAGCACATCCACACGCCACTCGCCGATCTCATGCGGTTGAATGATTTTTGAGCTGTAGGTGCGCCAACTGGCAGAGTTTACCTGCAATTTTACCACTGCCCTCTCGCTTTCAGCAAAGTACCAGACGTGGTAGATCTCGATCGCACCCTGTGCGCCCGTGACGTGGGTAAAACAGCAAAGCCTTCCCACCGTTGCCTCGAAACTGGTCCCCGCATCCACGGGCTCCCGATCAACCACGTTGAGGCAGATGGTAGCCGTTGCTATCTCCAAACCATGAGCCTGCTGGGCTACGGCCACGGATGTTAGGGGGAGGCAGATCGCAATCAAGGTACTAAGGACGACAAAAAAGTACGATTTCTGTTTCATAGTGATACCCTCCTTGATGATACATCGTCTTATATCCCACTCTTATGCAATTTGAGCACAAAGCTCCTCTATTTGCAACCAGCCAATTTGGTGGCCGACCTGTTTGAGCCTGAAAGGTGCATTTTTTTGTTGTAATTTAATGAGACTTGCCATAATCTTGGTATACTCATGTCTCATCTCACTCATATCGCGTAATTTACAAAAAATCACCGGTTTGAAGGTCACTTGCAATGGCAAAAGTGTTTCGTCCCAGCAGAGGCGAATCAATGATCCTGTCCAGGATTGAAACTTCTAAGGAGCGGGCCCGTAAGCTCGCTATCGAACAAGCGAAAAATGTCTCAGAGCCCCTTAGCAATGCCCTGGCCATGAAGCTCATAGAGGAAAAATTGATCCAAACGACCAGTAAGGAGGATATTCAGAACCAGATTGCAGCCTCACTTGAGAAATTGGCCCGTTCAGATGAATTTGACATCGATTACCAAGTTGCCCCACTCAGGAACCTTGTGC
Organism: Desulfobacterales bacterium; assembly: GCA_030616475.1. Taxonomy (GTDB): domain Bacteria; phylum Desulfobacterota; class Desulfobacteria; order Desulfobacterales. The sequence goes on along the minus strand of JAUWXF010000009.1, from coordinate 38,208 downwards.
CACGGCCGCATATCGTAAGTCTCTATTTAACAGCATTCGTCGTAGAAAAACTGATCAACCACAGAAGCGTTGAAGACATTTATGGTTCTGATGAAGAGATCTATAACTGTATTAACCGCCAGGTTGCCAGATTTATCCTCCGATGAGGCCCTCCTTTCATCCCAGGCTGGTTAACGGCCCTTTTGAGGACCCGGTCCTATTCATACCATTTTTTTTTGAAAAGCGTGCCCTGCTGTTTGACATTGGAGACTTGCACCGCCTGGCCCCGAAAGAAATATTGAAACTTACCCATGGATTCGTAACCCACACCCACATGGACCATTTTGCAGGTTTTGATACCCTGCTGCGTACTTTCCTGGGACGCCAAAAGGCCTTCCACGTCTTTGGCCCAGCCAACTTTCTTCAAAACATTGAGGGGAAGCTGGCAAGCTACACCTGGAACCTGGTTGAAAACTACAGCCATGGTTTTTCCCTGAAGGCTACTGAGGTACATCCAACCTATACCATAAGCCGGGTCTATGACTGTAAAAATGGGTTTAGGTCAAACCAGGCACCAGAGGAGGCCCCTTTTGACGGTCCTCTCCTCGCAGAACCCGCCTTTTCAGTCCATGCCATCCACCTGGATCATAAGATCCCCTGCCTGGGCTTGAACCTCAAAGAACGGTTTCATGTCAATATCATGAAGGACAGCCTGATAAGGCTCAAGATACCGGTGGGGCTATGGCTGAGACGCTTCAAGGAGGCACTATATGATGAGCATGACCCCGATGAAGATTTTCAGGTGGTCTGGAAAGAGGCCGGAAAAGAGCGCAAAGTTGCGTTCCGTCTGGGTGACCTTGCAAACCAAATCGCCCGTATCTCACCGGGACAGAAGATTACCTACATTGTGGACGTTCTCTTTAGCCCTGAAAACGCCAAAAAGATCATTGATTTTGCACGCAATGCCGACCACCTTTTCATCGAGGCTGCATTTCTTGACTCAGAGCTGGAAATCGCACGCAACAAATATCACCTGACCGCAAAACAAGCAGGCACCCTCGCCAAAAAAGCGGGCGTCAAGCAATTTACGCTGTTCCATTTCTCACCCCGATACGCCCACACCGCACACCTGCTGCAAGAAGAGGCTCATCGATCCTTTACAGAAACACCCGGTAATCCATATTGAGAGCTTTAGCCGTAACCCGGATAAACCGGAAATCCGACACGAAGTGAAGCTTGCGCTAACCACGAAATTCGAAACTCGTACTGTTCTCAAGGCGTCAGCCGCAAACAAATCCGAAATCCGAATGTTCAAATGTTCAAAACAATGTGGCAGGAGTCTTGTTTTGGTCATTTGAATTTTGAAAATTTGAAAATTGTTTCGAATTTCGATATTCGGATTTGCGGCTTACGCCTTGAGAACAGTACGGATTTAATCATTATTAAGCAGTATAACCAATATGTTACAAACATCGACAATTTTTTGTCGATGTTGCGGTACTAAGCGCCTAAGGAGAGCATATAGTAGATTAAATCTTTGCCTCCATAATCTTGAGGATCTCTTCGTCGGTCCGTATCATTCCATCCTTGGCAATTTTCCCCAGATTGGCAAGCGATTCGCTTCCGGTCTGACCGACTATGCCATCGCTGAATGGTATGCCGATTCCACTCATGGCCAAAGCCGTGGCTCTAAAGGCGGCATCCACTGCAGTCATGGTCTTGAGCGCACAGCCGATCTTTGCACCATCACAGATCATCCCCGTGACGTTACCTACCATATTGTTGATGGCAAAGGATATCTCTTTTTCGCCCCCCTCCTGGAGGTAGACCAGGGCGCATGCCAGTCCAATTCCCGCGGCGTTAGAACATCCACAGACTGCGGATAGCGTTCCCAGCACTTCGGTAGTCTTTGAGGTAAAGAGCATCGCCAGCACCAGGGCCTCCTCTATCTTTCCGGCATCCAGATTCCATTCCTTCTCCAGAATTGTGAGTGGGACGGAACAGACTATTCCCTTGTTGCCGGAACCTGCCACCGACATTACCGGAAAGTCTTCTCCCCACATGCGGGCATAGACGCCAGCGCAGACAAGGCCGGCTATCCCAGTCAAAAGATCGCCCTCGATCATCTTGACGAACGATTGAGGAAAGATGGTCAGGCCATGTTTGGCGATCTTGAGATTCAGTTTTGAGCCATTCCGTACCTTTGATCTTGCCTCTTGATTCAAGTTCCTCACAACTTCCAGCATTGCGGCAGTGGACATAGAAGCGGCCCAACTTCTTGCTGAAATCTCTTTTTTGGTCCCAACGCCCACATTGGTTTCGAATACGGTTTGCCCGTTTTTGGTGACCAATGTGACATTTGTGTGCGTGCCTTCAATGATACATTGTCCAGTATCTTTTCCGTCGGTTACTTCAAAATCAATAAACAGGTTATCTCTAGTCCTGTCTATTCTTATTTTAATCTTACCTGAATCGATCAGTTTTGAGGCTTTTGTCAGGACCTCTTCGTCTATTTCTCGAAAACACTCCAGTTCGGACTTACTGTTTTTCAGGAAGCACCCAATAGCTGCTGCCCACTTAATGCCGATCTTATGGCCGCTATGGGGGATTCCTACTGCATGGCAGTTTTTGAATATCTTGGGATCAACAGTCAAAGTAAGGCTGGTGGCCGCACCAGATATCTGCCTGGCTGATGTCATGCCAGCGTAGGCAATAGAGGCCGGCTCCGTGCACCCCAGTGCCGGCACCCATTCTTGATTTAGATATTCGAGAATGTCCATGTTCTCAGAGTAGTTAATGAATTGAATTTTGGCAATCTAAAAGTAGAGCATTGCAAATTCGAAGGAATTCTGATAGATTCCGTAACATGAACGATACGGAAAAAACCAGGTTTCTGAAAAAGATCGCAGACGCTGATGGTCTTCCTTCATTATCCCCTCTGACGATCCAATTGGTAGAGCTGGCGGCGGATGATCAGAGCTCTGCATCGGATCTGGCGCAGATTATTGAAAAAGACCCCGCCCTGACTACGCGGCTCCTCAGGTTGGTCAACAGTGCATTCTTTGCCCGGCGGGAACAGATTGCATCTGTCCCCCGGGGGGTTGTCCAGGTTGGATTCAACCAGGTGCGCGTAATGGCCTTGAGTCTTTCCTTGCGTGATACCTTTCCCCTTGGAAAGGTTGGGGGCATGCACTATGATCATTTCTGGAAGACCTCCCTCTATCGGGCCCTGATTGCAAAAAACTTTACCGAATCCGCAAAGTCAACTGATGTGAATCCGGAAGATGCCTTTGTCGGTGGCTTGATCTTGGAAATTGGGATGCTCATGCTCTTCAATGCGTGTCCGGACGAGATGAAGGAAGTCTTTCCAGGCGGAAACATCCCCCTTGAAAAGGCCATTGTATGGGAGGAGGAGAACCTGGGGATCAACCACAGGAAAGCAGGGCGCCTTGTTCTGCAACGATGGCGATTCCCCGGGCACCTGGTGGAAAGCCAGAAGTATTTTGGGCCCAAAGCCCTCCAACCAGACAAGCCGCTGTTGTGTAACATACTCGAATTGGCAAGGGAGGCAACCGAGGTCTTTTTTGGCCAGAGGACGGAGCTGTATCAACTACAAGAAGCGGCGCAAAGGATTCTGAAACTGGATACTGAATCGGTCAACGGTATTCTCGCGGAGGCCTTTGATAGTATAGAAGAGATGGCCGAGAATCTCCAGCTTGAGATTGATTCGCAGGAAGACATCTTAGGGGTCATGGAAAAGGCAAATCAGGCCCTTGCCAGGATCAATAGCTCCACGGAGACCTCTCTTCAGGGGCTTTTGGACCAGGTAGACCAGTATAACCAGTCTGTAAGCGAGATGTCTGAGAAAATGGAGCAGACCCAAGGAAGCATCCTCCAAAACACCTTGGATGCAGTGGCCCACGAGATACGTAATCCTCTCCTGGCCATAGGGGGCTTTGCCAAAAGACTTGCCTACAAGTCAGAGCAAGAAGACAAAGGAAGACAATATGCAGAGATCATTGCCAAGGAATCCTCACGCTTGGAGAGCATTTTGAAGGAGATTACGGAATATTGCCAGGGTTACAAACCTGTGGTTGCCGATAAAGACGCCATTTCACTCCTGGAGAAGGTGTTGGATGAATTCAAGGAGGTTTTCGATCGTAAAAAAATCAATGTTATCAGGAAGTTCCCCCAAGAACCGGTGCTGGTACCCGTGGATGCTGCCGGCATCACCAAGGTCTTGCGGCAGCTTTTCAAGAACGCCATTCAGATGATTGGTCAGGCCAGCGGCACGGTGACCGTGTCCGTTCAATCCTTGCCCCATACCAGGCAAGTGTCCATTGGCATTTCTGACAGCGGCCATCCCATACCTGATGATGTCCGAGATGCCCTGCTCGATTCGAATCTTTCTACAAAGACTTTTGGCGAGGGCCTTGGGCTTCCCATGGCCCGAAAAATCATAGAGGCTCACAACGGTCGCATTGAACTCAAAGTCAATGACGAGCTCGGCAATACAATAGAATTATACCTTCCCAGTATATAAGAACTCAGTTCGCTTCGCTCACAATTGGAATACTGGAATATTGGAATGGTGGAATGTTGGGTTTAAGAGGATTCCCGCCTTTTTTTCTTTTACATCATGAGCGCAGGCTTCACTTCGTGTCCAATATTCCATCATTCCATTATTCCCTGATCGAACTTGCAATAGTGCCAATAAATATCTATAACTTCAATAGGTTGTAGAATTTCCGAGACGTAAGGTTATTTGATAGCTTCAAAATGGCAAGTAAAATGTCGGAGGAATTTAGGCTGATAAGTAATACGGTATCCATGAATGTCATCTCTATTGTTCCATACTTTCTCAATCACTTCAGTCAAATAATCAAAATGACTTTGCGTATAGACACGTCTGGGAAAAGCTAGCCGGACAAGCTCAAGTGGAGAAGGAATTTCATTGCCTTCCTCGTCAAATCTTCCAAACATAACACTTCCAAGTTCAATACTTCTGACCCCGCCCTCTATATAGAGCGCATTAACAAGGCCGATTCCGGGGTACTGAAGTTGAGGTATATGAGGGAGGAATGCTTTGGCATCCAGAAAGACAGCGTGGCCGCCTACTGGTCGTACTAATGGAATATTATGCTTTTTTAGTTTATTGCCAAGATACTCAACCGTTGCATGACGGTAAACTTGATAATCGTAATCAAGCGCTTCCATTAAACCAACAGAGATAACTTCCAAATCCCTACCAGCTAATCCGCCATAGGTAGGAAAGCCTTCCCTAAAGTATATCAACAGCCTGACCACCTACGAATTCCATATTGGCACGAGTAGTGTCAAAATGGCTATTGTTAGGAATAACATCGCCTTTTTTCACTCTTGTTTGAGCAAGAATACCCTCTGCAGCTCTTCCTTGATGTGTAGGAAAAACATGTTTCATATTTGTGATTTGTCTGATAGTCGCTTCAAACTTTTTCCATGACTTGCTTCCAGCTTTGTCAAAGTCTTTCGCCAAATCTTGCGTTTAGGCCTTGGGCCGCGCGCTGGTTTTTAAGGGATAAAAAAAGCCCCTGGTGCAAAAATTTGCACCAGGGGCTTGGAACCCGTACGGAGAGCGATCAAGATTATGCGGCTGCGTACAGCCCCCTGCCAACTCTCTTGACTTTCCCCTGCGAAAACGACCTGGAAAGAATGTCCCTGACTTTCTTATCACCAAACCGAGTCTTTTTCGCCAACGCGGGGACACTAACGCCCTTTTTGAACCTCTTCACAATCGTGAGTATCCGGGTAGTCGCTGCGGGCCGAGTGGTTTTAGCTTTCTTGACAACAGCCTTCCTTTTTGCAGGAGCCTTCTTTGTAGCTTTCTTTTTTAGATAGACCCTTTTTGTTGTTTTAGCCTTCGCTTTGGTTGTGCGTTTCTTGGCAACCTTAGCCTTGGCAACCTTAGCCTTTTCGAGCTTATCCACCTTCTTCGCGATTTGTTCCATCTTCCTTGCGGCCGCTTTGAGCCCCCTGGTTATTGCCTGGAAATCCATTTTCATGCTTCTCATTTGCGTCTTCCTCCTCTTTTAGTTTTTGTTTGGTATCGCAAAATTGTGATACCGTCGACCAGTTAACTTTGTTTATCGGCTAACATACCGATTTACTTTAGCTCTGTCGGCAATTTTTTTTCAATTGCCAATCTGGGAAAGCGTTCCAATATAAATGAATGACGTAGCAGTGTCGACAACGACAGGGTTGTTGAGGTACTCGTTCAGCTCTTCTCTACTAAGAGATTGCTTCGCTGTCGCTCGCAATGACGGGAGTGGGCATGTTTTCCATATACCCTTGCGAAATTCGGGTTCATAGAAAGGGAGAAAACCGAGGATCTATGGTGAGTGCAACCGGACGCATCTCCTTTATATAGCGTTGAATACCCGTTACAATGGCATCGACTATATCCTCCTGGTAACCAGCACTGTTTAGCCTGCGGCACTCTCTCGGATTTGTTATAAAAGCGACCTCTATCAATATACACGGCATCTCGGCACCAAGTAGTACGTAGAATGGAGCCTGTTTTACACCGTTGTTTTTGATCCGGCTATATCTTGGTTTCAATTCCCTGATTATGGCTTCTTGAACGTGCCCCGCAAGGCGGCTTGATTCATCTATCTTGGCGTTTTTCATCAGGTCACTCAAGATCGCCTCGAGGTCGCTAATATTTTTGGCTGAGGTGGCATTCTCCCGTGCAGCCACCAAGATGGCGTGTTCATCTGTGGCTAGATTCAAAAAATAGGTCTCAATGCCACGACAAACCCTCGTCTTGTTGGCATTGGTGTGAATGGAAATAAAAAGGTCGGCATTTTTGGTGTTGGCAATGGCGGTGCGTTCTTCAAGCGAAAGAAAGGTGTCTCCGTTTCGGGTGAGTATGGCCTCGCATCCAAGCCTCTGACGAATCTTCCTGGCCAGTCTCCGGGAGATCTCCAGGGTCACATTCTTCTCTCGCACACTCTTTAAATATCCAATAGCACCAGGATCTTTGCCCCCATGTCCGGGGTCAATAACAATTCGCTTCACCCCAAGCGCCAGTTGCTTGGCCAGGGCGCCCTTGGGTACCTTGCCACCCGGTTTTTCCAGTTCGTGTTCAAATCGTCTCTTTGATGCGATTTTCGATGCGACCTTCCCGGGCACACTGCTGACATCGACTACAATGCGAAACGGATTGCGTAGAGAGAATATCTTAAGATTATCGATCGATTTTATATCTAGAACTATCCGAACCGTATCCGGACTATATTGAGCCGCACGGGCACCGCTGAGCAGATCATCTGTGATCGGCACAACCGGTTTTAGCCCGGGCTTGATACGCGCATGATTCAGATCAATATAAAGGCGCTTAGGCTTTGCAATTCTGGGATCTTTTTTCAACAGGCGGTGTGTATAGCGGACCTTAGATTCTACATCAATGACCACACGCGAGTAGCTTGGGCTGGACCAAAAACGTATGCCCTTTACTTCGGCGAGCGACCCTGCTTGAAGCTTAGATCTCTTCTTATGAACGGAAGCCTTTTTGATCGGCGGTTGTGCCTTGGATTTTGAGGCACGTCGGTCGCCCCTGCTCAGCACGGCAATCGCTTTCTTGGCCTTCGACCGGTATGGGCTCTTTGGAAAACGCTTCACCAAGCGGTTGTAATAGTCGATGGCCTGTTGCTTGTCTTTATTGTTGCCAGAAAACCCATACAACTCAGCATACAGCCGGGCCGTCATAAAAAGGGCGTCATCCGCCCTTGGTCCATTGGATCGGGCTGCGTAGACGGACTGAAACTTTTTTATGCACGCAATCCAATGATGTCGGAACTTTTGTTTTTGAGGGTCTTTCAGGAGCTTTTCAAAACTCAACCTGGCGTGTCGATAGCTTCTTTCGGTTTGGTATCCGCTGGCTATGGGTGGGTGTAAAGCAAACAGCAAAAGCAAAAAAAATATAGACTTACACCAGACTGGCAGAAAGAGATACGATCTCACATAACGATTTGGCCTCATAGTTCGTATGCCGTTCACGGTTAAGTCGTTAAGTGGTTGAGTCGTTGAGTCGTTTATAACTTGGCAATTCCATGCAGCTCACCGTCGCCAAAGCTATGGCGCGTCGGCGACTTGCTGCAAGGTTATAGGGAAGATCAAAGTCTTTCTGTCATTGCGAGCAAAGCGAAGCAATCCCCATCTAACCACTCAACTACTCAACTACTCAACCATGCCCTCCGATAAGGGTTACAGGTCATCCACTTGTTCTTTTAGTGCATTCAACCGGTTCAATGCTTCAAGGGGTGTCATATTGGAAATATCTATCTTTTTCAAGGTATTAATCACAATCTGATCTGAGGTCGTAAAAAGGGAAAGCTGAACACTCGCATCTTTTTCAAGCGGCCTCTTCGAACGTGCCAGGACCGGTTCTCCTGCACAGTCTAATTCATCACTTTCTATGTTCTTCAATATCTCTCTGGCCCGCTCCAACACCTGTGCCGGAATGCCGGCTAAGCGGGCCACCTGGATACCATAGCTTCGATTGGTACCCCCCTCAACCAGTTTCCTCAAAAAAATAACCTCCTCATTCCATTCCTTGACAGCAACGTTGTAATTCTTGACTCGAGGCTTGGTAAGAGCCAGGTCGGTCAGCTCATGATAGTGAGTGGCAAAAAGGGCCTTGATCCCACGGCTTTTCCAGTCGTGGAGATATTCTGCCACGGCCCAGGCAATACTCAGGCCGTCAAAGGTACTGGTGCCTCTGCCGATCTCATCCAGAATGACCAAGCTTCTCTCGGTGGCATTGTTTAAGATGTTGGCGGTCTCCTGCATCTCCACCATGAAGGTACTCCGGCCCTCGGCAAGGTTATCCAACGCCCCAACCCGGGTGAAGATTCGATCGACTATCCCAATGGAGGCTGCTTCCGCCGGAACGAACGAACCCGTCTGGGCCATTAATACCAACAGGGCAACCTGGCGCAGGAGCGTTGATTTTCCGGCCATGTTGGGTCCGGTAATGATAAGCACCTGTTGCGAGGTATGATCCATCTCAATCGTATTAGGCACAAAGCGTTCTGATGATACCAATTTTTCAATGACCGGATGACGACTTTCCTTCAAGAAGAGGCTGTCACCGCCATGAACGACCGGCTTTACATAACCATTCTGATCAGCCAGTTCAGCTAATGTTAGCAACACATCCAGGTTGGACACAGCGTCAGCCATCCTGGCAATGCGGCGATTACTTTGAGCCACCCTTTCCCTTACCACGCAAAACAGCTCATACTCCAACCGGGCTTGTTTTTCTTCAGCCCCGAGCACTTTGGCCTCATATGCCTTGAGGTCCTCGGTAATGTAGCGCTCCGCGTTAACCAGGGTCTGTTTGCGCACATAGTGCGCCGGCACTGATTTAATACGGGTCTTGGAAACCTCAATATAGTAACCAAAAACCTTGTTGAAGCCCACCTTCAAAGAGTTAATCCCTGTGGCTTTGCGCTCCTTGGCTTCCAGACGTGAGATCCAATCCTTTCCTTCCCTACTGCTCCGAATCAGTTGATCGAGCCCGTCATCAAAGCCCGGCTCAATAATGCCACCTTCGCGTGTGGTAAGAGGCGGGTCATCAGAGATGGCGTCTTCGATCAAACCCGCCACATCGGCAAGGTCATCCCATTTTGAGGTGATCTCTACAAAAAGCCGGCTTGCAAACCCCTCAACCAAAGAACGTATCTTAGGGAGTCTTTGAATAGAGTGTTTCAACGCTACCAGGTCTCGGGCATTGGACCGATCGAGCGCAATCCTGGCATTTAAGCGCTCTATGTCATGTACCTCTTGCAATGCCTTCCTCACCGAACGCCTCACAAGTTGCTTCTCCTTGGCTTCTTCTACGGCGTCCGATCGGAGTTTGATTTGCTCAAGATCCAAAAGCGGATACTGAAGCCATGCCCGCAGCATGCGGGCGCCCATGGCTGTTACGGTTTGATCCATTATGCCAAGAAGGGAACCGCGTTTTGCACCGGTCCAAATAGTCTCAAAGAGTTCCAGGTTTCTTTTGCTGACCTCGTCTATGATCATGAAGTCAGAAAGGCTGTAGGATGCAATCCCCGTGATGTGGACGAGATCCCCCTTTTGGGTCTCATCCACGTAGCCCAGCAGACCTCCTGCCGCTGCAATGCCGGCCTGCCACTCATCACAACCAAATCCTTCCAGAGAATGGGTCTTAAACTGCCTCAGAAGCCGTGCCCGGGCTGGTTCCGGTTCAAAGCCTTCATCCTTCAGGAAGTTTACTGTGGTCTCCCCAAGGGGTTCTATCAGCGCTTTGATTTCAGGTGCTTCGCGATGGGACTCGGCAAGCAGGGTTTCGCTTGGTTCTATACGTCGGCACTCGTCTGCGACCTTTTCGAAATCGCTCGATTCGGTCACCCTGAAAGTCCCCGTGGAAATATCCAGATGGGAGATCCCGTAGCGACCCTGGCAAAAAAACAAGGCCATGAGGAAATTGTTGGACCTTGCATCCAGGATCTCTGTGTCAACGACCACCCCGGGTGTTATCACCCTCACCACATCGCGCTTCACAAGTCCCTTGGCCTTTGCCTGCCCGCCATCGCGAGGCTCAGCCGAGGCGGACGGGCTCAGGCGAGGCGGGCGGGCCGGATCCTCCACCTGTTCGCAGACGGCCACCTTGAAACCGCGCTCGATCAGCCGCGCAATGTATCCCTGGGCGGCATGGTGGGGCACACCACACATAGGAATCGGTTTTTCGTCCTTTTTGTTTCGGGAAGTAAGAGCAATTTCGAGGATTCGAGATGCTATCTCTGCATCTTCAAAGAACATCTCATAGAAATCGCCCATCCGGTAGAACAGGATAGCATCAGGGTACTGCTGCTTGATCGACAGATATTGCTGAACCATCGGGGTGGCTTTAACCATGGCAGGAAAACCCGCAGGGCCTACGCCCTGGAGGGAGTAATGGAGTAATGGAGTAATGGAGCAATGGGTTTTAGAGGATCTTTGGTAGTTCTATGTTCTCCATCACTCCAATACTCCATCACTCCATCATTGCTTATCTTGGCCATACAACCCGCAAAACAGCGTGCCAAAATTTCAATGAGTTGCAGAAATTCCGACGTGTTAGGCATTCTCGGTTTCTTTGGAAGGCGTACTTTCTTTATAAACAGGTAAGCTTTTGAAGACCTTTATCTCTTCTTCCAGCTTACGGATGGTCTCGAGATGATTTCTTATAATTTTGTTTGCTCTGAAACGTTCCGCAAGCCCATAAGAATAGGAAAGGACAAGGCCTATCAAAAACAACCCCAAGAAGTAAACATAGAGCGGAATAGGCCCGGATTGATACTCCTTTATCAAAAGGTTTAACTTTATACTTTCCTTGTGGGTAAGCAGACCAAGATTCTGTACCACGACAACTACTAAGAAGATGACCACCACGGACCGCAACACAACCTTTATGGATTTCATCTCGAATCCTCCTTATATTTCAACAGATTTAGCCGAGTCCTTCAAAATAAGGTTTAAGGTTAGAATAAGTTGCCTCAAGGTGCTCAGGTATCACCCGCACCTCAGCAAACACGGTCATAGCATTGGTATCTCCATGCCACCGCGGTACAATGTGAAAATGAAGGTGCTCCTCCACACCTGCACCAGCCACCACCCCAAGATTTAAACCCACATTGAATCCATCTGGCTTCATTACTTTTCTTAGGATTCCGATCGAGTCTTTGATCGTCTTTAAAAGGTCAGCCATCTCTTCCATTGTCATCTCATCCAAGGACGATATATGTCTTTTGGGGGCAATCAAAAGATGTCCATTAATATACGGATACTTGTTCATCATGACCATGGAGAGTGAACCCTTGTAAAGAGTGAGGTTGCCTTGCTCCGATAAGGCAAGACAAAATATGCACTCCTCTTCTTTTTCACTTAGAATGTACTCCATGCGCCAGGGAGCCCATACGGTCTGCATTGAATGTACCTCTGCAAGAAATATCCGGGGACTATAGCAGGCTTACCTAAAAAGACAAGCCCTTTTGTATGTGCCTAACCGCGTCAAGCGCGAATTCGGGAATTCCTTAATCCCTTAATCCCTTAATCCCTTAATCTGATTGTCCGTGTTTGGAAACAGCATACAAGAAAAAGTTCTGCCACAGAAAACACGAAATTTAAAGCTGGAAACCAACTAGTGCCCATCCATAAATGAATCTTTGAATGGTGGGCACTAACGTCAGTTTCCAATTCAGAAATGAGCAATTTTTCGCAAGGTCAAGGAAATCAAGGGCTTGCGCGGAGACGTACGTCTGTACGTCGCACAAGCGATCCCGCAGATTGACGCCGAGATTGCGAAAAATGGCCATTTCTGGATGGAAACTAACTAAGCCTCACCAACTCCACATTGCCCCAAAAGCCGATCTCGTTATCCAGGATAACAACAATGCCCAGAACCCCTTCTATCCTTTTTCCGAACTCTATCGCCGGTTCAATGTCCTGCTTGCCTGACACCTCATTTCCAATGGCTGTGGCGGCCGCATCTGCAAGTGCCGCAGACTCTGAGATCACTACGGCCGCATCAGCCCTACCAAGACTAAGGGAATGACCCAGAGTTCCCGAAGAGGTACAAACTGCCACAGGACGACCCGGTGAGTCGATGCGTACCCCAAGCTTGCTGCCCATGGGAGATTTGCCGGCAAATATGGCTGCGACTAGAGGAAAGCCGGTCCTGATAAAGATATCTCCCCCATTTTCAACGATCACGTCTTTGCTGTGTGCTAAGAGGTCTCTGCCCACATACTCAGCAATAGCCCCTGCAACTGCTGCCATCGGGCCAACACCGGTCTTTTGGCTAGCCGAAATCATGGTTCTGACAATGGGTGACGCCATTTGGTCCTGGGGCAATGGGATCATTCTGTGGACAAACTCCGGGTGCTGTTCAAGATAACGTTCAAGCAGGATTCTGTGTCTCAAAATAAAATTTCTGGTTTCGGTTTCAAGGGGTCTGTCGGCCCTGACAAGAAGGTCGGTCTCCTTGACCACAACCCGGAAACTTGCCAATTTCTTATGCGAAACAAGACTGCGATAAGTGCGATGTTCGTACGTCTTCATGATACCCGTTGCGAGTTGCGCGTTTGACTTAACCCGGACAAGCCGGAACGAAATCCGAAATCCGAATATCGAATATCGAAATCCGAAACAAATCCGACACGAAGTGAAGCCTGCGCTCAATTCAAATATCAAATGTTCAAAACGTTATTGCCCTTTCGCACATTATCGAAACGCAACTATGCGTGTATACATGTTGTTTTGGTTTTTGTGCTTCGGTCATTTGAATTTGTTTCGAATTTCGTGCTTCGGATTTCGAACTTCATGGTTCCTAATATCAAATGTTCAAAACCTTCTAAAAGATCCCCCTTGAAATCTCTCCTCCTCGTTATTTCCCACACACGGTCTCAACCGCAGCATAGCCCAGAAACTTGTTGACCGCTTCGGTCAAGTCCGGACCAGCTTTTACCCTGATGCTCTCGTGCAGTGCAATGCTCGTGTCGGTCCTTTGGGGCATCACAAGGTGCAGATAGGTACTGCAAGACCCCTTGTGATGCTTCAAGATCTCGCAGAGCTTCTGGAGGCTTTGCTTGTTGAGACCGGTCATATCAAGGCTAAGATGGACAGTCGTTGTCCAGGTTTCCTCGGCCTTGTCTATCGGAACAACCGTGTCGGCCAGGATCTTGCTCGACTTTTCGTCTCTGGTAACGCGACCTTCAACCATGATGGCAGAGTCCTTCTCTATGAGGCCCGATATAGAGGAATAGAGCGAGGAGAAGAGGGTGACCTCTGCAAGACCGCTCAAGTCCTCAAGGGTTACAAAGGCCATAACCTCCCCTTTCCTGTCATTATAGAGTTTATAATCCCGCACTATGCCCCCTATGCGAGCCACTCGACCCTCTGAAAGGTCCTGAAGCTTCAGGGTATCCGCATTGGCGAATTTCTTGAGTACCGGCTCATACCTGGCGAGGGGGTGCCCGGTTATGAAAAATCCGAGGGTCTCCTTCTCATAGTTTAATAGCTCACTCTCATTCCATTCCTCTATTTCAGGAAACGGAGGATAGATTGTGTCGTGGCTGTCTGTTGCCATAGTCTCAAAAAGGCTAAATTGGCCGCTAATTCGATCCCTCTGGACCTTTTGCCCGACCTCAAAAGCCTCTTCCAGCACAGACATCATCTGGGAGCGTTTTGCCCCTATTGAATCAAAGGCTCCGGACTTGATTAGGCTTTCAACAACTCGGCGGTTCACCTTTCTGTGGTCTACCCGTTCGCAGAAATCAAACAATGATTTAAATGGCACACCTTGTTCTCGAACCTCAATGACCGATTCTATTGCCCCTTGTCCGACATTCTTAACGGCTGCCAAACCAAAACGAATCTTGCCCTCTACTACCGTGAAATTCATCTCGCTTTGGTTAACATCAGGGGGAAAAACCTCAATCCCCTGATTGCGGCATTCGGCAATATACTTGACCACCTCTTCGGTCGAGCTCATCTCGCTTGTTAGAATGGCAGCCATAAACTCGACGGGGAAGTGGGCCTTTAGATAGGCTGTCTGAAAGGCAATCATGGCATAGGCAGCGCTGTGGGCCTTATTAAAACCATAGCGCCCGAATTTCTCCATCAGGTCAAAGATCTTTTCTGCCTTTTCCTGATCCACCCCTTTCTTTTTAGCCCTCGAGAGGAACCGCTCACGCTCTTGAGCCATAATATCTGCGATCTTCTTGCCCATCGCTTTTCTCAGGTTGTCTGCCTCGGCCATAGAATAGTCCGCAAGCACACTGGCTATGTTCATGACCTGTTCTTGATACAGGATGACCCCGTAGGTATCCTTGAGGATAGGTTCAAGCTCCGGGAGAAGGTATGTCACCGCAACTCGACCATTCTTTCTTTCAACAAACTCATTGTGCATGCCACTGTCTAAGGGCCCGGGACGATAAAGGGCGACCAACGCAATGACATCCTCAAAACACGCTGGTTTCAGGCGCACCAGGAGATCTTTCATGCCTGAGCTTTCCAGTTGGAAGACCCCTGTGGTCTCGGCTGAGGCAAGGAGCTCAAAAGTCTTCTTGTCCGTCAAGTCAAGATGCGCCAAGTCTGGTGGCGTGCCACCCCGTTTGCGTATGATTTCGCATGCTTCCTTCATAACGGTGAGATTGCGAAGCCCCAGTAGATCGAACTTGATCAATCCGATCTTCTCCACGGCCTTCATGTCATACTGGGTTACAACCTCCCCTTTTTTGCCTCTGGCCAGCGGTAGATACTCAACCAACGGCCGATCTGAAATGACCACCCCCGCAGCGTGGGTTGAAGCGTGTCTTGGCAGCCCCTCCAAGGCCTGGGCAATGGTAAAAAGCTCTTTGACATCCTGTCTTTCCTTTGCCAGGTTCTGTAGTTTGGGCTCCTGGGAAATGGCCTGCCCGAGGCTGATATTTAGCCCCTCGGGTATCATCTTAGCGATTCTGTCAACCTCTCTTAACGGGATGTCAAGTGCTCTCCCCACATCCCTTATGACCCCCCTCGCCTGCATTTTACCAAAGGTGATGATCTGGGCAACGTGATCCGGGCCTCCGTACTTTTCCACCACATACCTGAATAGGGCATCTCGGCCTTCTATGCAGAAATCAACATCGATGTCAGGAAGGCTCTTGCGTGCCGGATTTAAGAACCGCTCAAATATCAAGCCGTACGCAATAGGATCCAGATCAGTGATCCTGAGGGAATAAGCGACCAGGCTACCTGCTGCAGACCCTCGCCCCGGCCCTACCGGGATGTTTGCGTCTCTGGCAAACCGAACAAAGTCTGCAACCACCAAGAAATAACCGGAAAAGCCCATTCCTTTGATCACATTCAGCTCCCGATCAAGGCGCTCGTGGTATCGCTGGCGCACTTCCTGCGGGAACTCGGGGATCCTTGAGCTGATTTCCTCAAGTCGCACTTCCAGCCCATTTCTCGCCTCGCGTTCTAAGTATTCATCCACACTGGAGACCCCATTGTCTTTACCCCCACGCTGCCCCTCCCCTTTAACCGGACCCTTTCCCACCAACACAGTGGGAGAAGAATCTGGAGAGGACATCCTTAATTCAACAGCATTGCCTTCAAGGGGGAGGGTTTGGGTAGGGGGCTGAAATCTGGGAAAATGATGGGACTTGAAGTCAAGTTCTAAGTTGCAGCGATTGCCGATTTCAAGCGACTGCTCTATGGCGCCCGGATAGTCGTTAAAATCGAGCTTCATTTGTTCCGGAGACTTGAAGTAAAGCTGATCGGTCTGGAACTTCAGACGCTTTGTTTCTTGGACGGGTTTGCCGGTCTGGATGCACAGCAGGACATCGTGGGCACGGGCATCCTCTGGATCCAAATAGTGGCAATCATTAGTGGCCACCAGGGGGATAGAAAGCGCTTTACTCATTTCCAGCAGCGCCTGGTTGACGATCTCCTGGGCCTGAATACCATTGTTTTGGACCTCCAAATAGAAATTGCCCTCACCGAACATGGCCTCATAGGTGCGCGCAACCTCGGCAGCCTTGTCCAGGCGACCTGCTTGTATCAAACGCGGGATCTCACCGTGGAGGCAACCACTCAGGGCGATTAAGCCCTTGCTGCAATCGGCAAGAATTGCTTTGTCCGCTCGGGGCTTGTAGTAGAACCCCTCCAAATAAGCTGTAGTAACCAGTCGACAAAGATTCTGGTATCCTTCTTTGTTTTTCGCCAACAGTACGAGGTGGAACAACCCCCCTTTGCCAAAAGGAGTCTTATCAAACCGGCTCCCGGGGGCTACGTAGAACTCGCATCCGATTATTGGCTTGATACCAGCCTTGTATGCCTTTTCATAAAACTCGATCACACCATACATCGTGCCGTGATCAGTGATGGCTACAGAGATCATCTGAAAGGAGGCAGCCCGCTTCAGAAGAGGGTCGATGCGGATTGCCCCATCAAGGAGGCTGTACTGTGTGTGGACATGGAGGTGGACAAAATCAGCAGAAGGCATTATTACGATTTTCGATTGTTGAGTCTTGATTGTTGATTTTCGATTGTTGATTGCCTCTGGATTGTTGATTGATGATTGTCGATTGTCGATTGAAAACCTTTTTCAGTGTTCAGGTTTCAGTGTTCAGGGTTTTGACACCTGACACCTTTCAAACAATCATCAATCGTAAATCATCAATCCCATTACTCCAACCGATAATTAGGAGCTTCTTTTGTAATGATTACGTCATGTACATGGCTCTCACGCAAGCCGGATGCAGTAATACGAACAAATCGCGCATTTTGACGCAATTCCTGAATGCTCCGGCAACCAACATAACCCATGCCCGCTCTCAGACCACCAACAAGCTGGAACACGCACCCAGAAAGCGACCCTTTGTAGGGAACCCGGCCTACGATTCCTTCAGGAACAAGCTTGGTCTCCTCGGCAAGATCTTCTTGATAGTATCTATCTTTGGCTCCCTTTTTCATGGCTTCCAAAGACCCCATGCCTCGATACACCTTATAGCTTCGACCTTGAAATAAGATGGTCTCCCCCGGACTTTCCTCAGTGCCGGCAAAAAGGCTCCCGATCATCACGGCATGGGCGCCTACAGCGATCGCCTTGGTTATGTCGCCTGAAAACTTGATGCCGCCATCGGCAATCAGAGGAATGCCGGTTTTCTCACTGACAGGTCTGCAATTCATGATGGCGGTAACCTGGGGGACTCCAACCCCGGCAATGATACGTGTGGTACAAATAGAGCCCGGCCCAATACCTATCTTTACCCCGTCAGCGCCTGCCCTGATCAGGGCCTCGACCCCTTCCGGGGTGGCCGCATTACCTGCAATCAACTCGATACCCTCGAAGGTGCCTTTCAACTGTTCAACAGCCCTTAACACACCAAGGCTGTAACCATGAGAGGTGTCGATCACAATCGCATCAGCACCGGCCCTACGGAGGGCCTCTGCGCGCTCTTGCATGTCGGAGCCTATTCCAACTGCAGCACCAACCCGGAGCCTACCCAGATGGTCCTTGCAGGCGTTGGGATATTTTTTGATCTTCTCTATGTCCTTAATGGTAATGAGTCCTTTTAGATAACCCTTGTCGTCTACTACCAGGAGTTTTTCGATTCGGTGTTCGTGCAGCAGCTTTTTGGACTCCTCAAGTGTAATCCCCTCGGATACTGTGACCAAGTTGTCCTTGGTCATGACCTCAGAGACCTTCTTGCTCAGATCTGTTTCAAACCGAAGATCCCTGTTGGTTACAATCCCGACCAACTGCTCATCCTTAACGACTGGGACGCCTGAGATGCGATACCTCTCCATGAGTGCGAGTACCTCATGGATAGGCCTTTCAGGATCAATGGTCAAGGGATCCACAATCATGCCACTCTCAGACTTCTTGACCTTGTCCACCTCCTGAGCCTGGCTCTTTATGCTCATATTTCGGTGAATGATGCCCATTCCCCCTTCCCTGGCCAAACTGATAGAGGCCCGGGCCTCTGTCACCGTATCCATGGCTGCACTTATGATGGGAATGTTGAGAGAAATTCTCGGGGTCAGGCGGGTTTGTACATCCACATTGCGTGGCAACACCTCCGAATAGGCGGGAACAAGTGAAATATCATCAAATGTCAAACCTTCCTCTTGGATGGACTGTGACATGCCCTTCTCCTGTACCTCTTTTTACGATTCGCATGCATACCAGATGGACTTCCTTTTGGCAACAACTTAGTTCGCTTCGCTCACAATTGGAATAATGGAACAATGGAAGGATGGAATAATGGGTCTTAAAGGATTTTGGCCTTTTTATGTCTTTTACACTATTCCAATATTCCACCATGAGCGCAGGCTTCACTTCGTGTCCATCATTCCTTTCTCGGGCTTGCAACTAGCCAAACAAAGTGCTATAATTTCAACATGTTGTAGAATTTACGAGACGTTAATCTATCGGGGCGGGCGGAATCGATTGCCTTGACAAGAAGAGCTCAGGAAACTATAGGAAAGCCATGCTAATAAACATCAACCCCGAGAATCCGCAACCCCGTCTGATTCCAAAAGTTGCAGAGGCACTGAAAGACGGGGCGACCATTGCCTACCCCACAGATACCTATTATGGCATAGGCTGTGACATCATGAACAGGAAGGCCATTGGCAAGATCTATCGCCTGAAACAGAGAAGCCGAAAAAAACCTTTCAGTTTCATTTGCTCCGACCTTAAGAATATCAGTCAATACGCAAAGGTTTCCAATTATGCGTACAAGACCATGAAAAGGCTCCTTCCTGGTCCTTATACATTTGTCCTGGAAGGTTCCAAGCTTGTTCCAAAGATGATGCGGACAGCACAGAAAACAGCCGGTATTCGGGTACCGGATCACCCCATCTGCCTGGCCCTGGTCAAACAACTCGGCCGCCCCATCATATCTACGAGTGCCACCCTTTCTGATGGTGAAATCCTGTCCGACCCATCTGCGATTTTCGACGCCCTTGGGACTCAAATCGATATTGTCATAGACGGTGGGCCAGTGCCAGGACGGCCTTCAAGCGTGGTTTCTCTTATTGGGGATATGCCTGAGGTAATCCGGGTGGGACTGGGGGACGTGACTATTTTTGAGTGAGGACAAAAGTGAACTAAAGTGCCTAAAGTGAACTAAAGTGCCTAAAGTTGTGGAACTTGCCTTCGGCAAGGACAATCATAAAACAGATAATATACCTTAACTTTAGGCACTCTTATTTATCCGTTTGCTTAGACTCTCAGCCGGCCTAAAGTGGACCACCCAACGCTTGGGCATGTATACGGCCGTCTTTGTCTTAGGATTTCTCCCCTTTGCCGGTTCGCGCTGCCTTATCTTGAAGCGCCCCACGCCTCGCAGGTCAATTGTCTCACCCCGCATGAGGGCTTGTGCCATGCTTTGAAAAAGGGTATCCACAACGCTCAACATATCCTGCTTGCTAATACCCGGAAATGCCTTTACCAAGGAATTCGTCAAGTCCTGTTTAACCATTGTCTATGCCCCGGCCCGGCATATATAGATATCCGCAATGAAGCGCGGCGCTTGTTATCCTGTCCAGCGCCCCTGCCAGCTTGGAACCCAAAATGTATTCAAGGACAGAAAACTTCTTTTTCTCACCATAAACGACCGACGGCTCCCCTTTGATACCACCCAGTTTGGCCGCAAGTGCAATTGCAT
The DNA here is from genome assembly GCA_030616475.1 of Desulfobacterales bacterium. Taxonomy (GTDB): domain Bacteria; phylum Desulfobacterota; class Desulfobacteria; order Desulfobacterales. Next base: position 18,022 of record JAUWXF010000009.1, on the reverse strand, counting down.
CTTCCATGTTACCAAGGCTGTCCAGCAAGCCGAGTTTTTGCGCCTGTTGCCCGGAGAATATCCGACCGTCGGCAATGGTCCGAACCGTTTCCTCAGACATTTTTCTCCCCTCAGCCACCGCTGTCACAAACTGCTGGTGCACATTGCCAACAAAGTCCTCCAATAGCCTTTTCTCTTCAGGCGTCATCTTGCGCAATGGGGAGCCCGTATCCTTGTATTCCCCACTCTTTATGACAACGGCAGAAATCCCAATTCTTTCAAACAACTCCTCTGCATTGGCAAATTCCATAATTACCCCGATACTGCCCGTAATGGTGCCGGGATTTGCCATGATGTGATCAGCCGCCGCACCCACATAGTACCCGCCTGAGGCGGCTATGGCACCCATAGAGGCAACTACCTTTTTTAGACGGGTCGTCTTCTTTACCTCTGCATAAATTTCTTGGGACGGCCCAACCCCACCCCCGGGTGAATCGATCCTCAAGACAATAGCCTTAACGTCCTTATTTTTGCGGAATCTCTTGAGCTGCAAAATAACAGACTTGGGATCAGCGATAATCCCCTTGATTTCTACAACTCCAACCTTTTCACCAAACTCGAAGGCAGAGTCCCTCTTGCCAAGAAAGAAAAGGGCCGCCACGCTGATGATCACGACTGCCCCAATAGCGCAGACAACCAACAAGGAAAACAAAATGGGGTGTCTTCTGGCAAACATGGTCATTTATCAATAACACAGTGCCTAAATTGAGCTAAAGTGCCTAAAGTTAAAGGTGAAACCACTCCTAAATCTTTAGATTCCTTTAACTTTAGCTCACTTTAGCTCACTTTAGCTCACTTTAGACACTTTAGCTCACTTCTCCACGGTCAATCTTCAATCTTCAATCTTCAATCATTCTTTGTCACCTGCTCGGTTTCGTCTTCCTCGGTGACTTCCGGGCCGCCTTTCACCTCGGACTCCTCAACCTTGTCGGCAGATATCTCAGAAGCCTCTTCGGCTGGCTCCTGATTTACTGTTTTCTCTTTCAGGTTTTCTTTCAGAAGCTCCCCCAAGCTTGATTGAGGTCCCTTGTAAGTGCTCAAATAATCGACGACCAGGTCACGTTCCTCATCCGTTTCAAGCTGCTTGATCGAAAGGCCGATGCGTCGATCCTTGGGGTTAATATTGATTACCTTGGCCGAAACAATGTCTCCAACTTGAAACTTGCCCACTGGGGTCTTGATCTTCTCACTGTTCGTTTCCGAAACATGGACCAGCCCTTCAATCCCTTCCTCCAGTTCAACAAAAAGACCAAAGTCCGTGACATTAGTTATCGTACCCGTAATCTTGTCTCCTACCTCATATCGTTCCGGGATCGTCTCCCAAGGATCTTTCTGGAGTTGCTTGATCCCGAGAGAAAATCGCTCGCTATCTTTGTCAATATTAAGAACAATCGCCTGAACTACGTCACCTTTCTTGTAGAGCTCAGATGGGTGTTTGATACGTTTGGTCCATGATATGTCAGAGATGTGCACTAAACCATCAATCCCCTCGTCAATTCCGATAAATATACCAAAATCCGTAATGTTTTTGATCTTTCCTTCAATAGTAGTCCCTACAGGATATTTCTCGCTAACGACATCCCACGGGTTCGGCACCACCTGCTTCATGCCCAGGGATATTCTCCTGTTCTCGGTTGAAATGTTTAAGACAACAGCCTCCACGGTTTCGCCAACCGATACCACCTTTGAGGGATGACGTATTTTTTTTGTCCATGACATCTCCGAGACGTGAATTAGTCCCTCTATCCCTTTCTCCAGTTCAACAAAGGCACCATAATCGGTAAAACTCACGACTTTGCCTTTAACATGGGAAGCTATGGGATATCTCTCTTCAGCAGTGCTCCATGGGTCTGGCACAAGCTGCTTTAACCCAAGGGAGACCCGATCCCGTTCCAGATCAAGATTCAGGACTTTTACATCAACTTCATCTCCTACCGAAAATATTTCAGACGGATGACCTATACGCCCCCAGGACATATCTGTGATATGGAGCAGGCCATCAATGCCGCCCAGATCAACAAACGCGCCATATTCAGTGATATTCTTTACCACACCCGTCATGACCTTGCCTTCGTGGATAGTTGCAAGGGTTTCAGCGCGCCTTGCCTCACGCTCCTTTTCAAGGATTACGCGTCTTGACAGAACAATATTGCTCCGCTTCCGATTGTATTTTAAGACCTTGAACTCGAAGGTCTTGTCCACCATTTGATCCAGATCGCGTACAGGTCGAAGGCCCACCTGAGAACCAGGCAAAAAAGCGGGGACTCCGATATCAACCGAGAGCCCACCCTTAACACGGCTGGTTATAACTCCGCTGACCACACCATCTTCCTCATATGCCTTCTTGATATCTTCCCAAACCTTAATCTTGGAAGCCTTTTCTTTGGAAAGCAAGACAACGCCACCCTCGTCGTCCCAGCGTTCCATCATGACATCAATGGTATCGCCCACATTGGCATCGATCATACCGTCTGGCATGGTGACTTCGGCAATCGGTACCTGTCCTTCAAACTTGTAGCCAATATCCACCAACAGAAATTCCTTGTCGACCTGAACGATCTTGCCCTGTACGACCTGGCCTTCCCCAACCCGCCTGAAGCTCTCCTCATACATCTCCACCAGGTCTTCTTTGCCAGCCTCGCTTGGCTTAGCACCCAGCCCGGCCGCTTCAGGCTCGCCTTGCGCACCGCTGCTTGGCTCTTTCTCAATCTGGACCGTTTCGTCTCCTTGGACGACCTCCGATCCCTCAGGCTTGTGATCTTGGTCGGACTCTTTCTTCTCGACCGGGAGCCCTTCTTCCGGTCCTTCGGTTACAAGGTCTTCGTTGCCAGCTTCCCTTGCCTCGGCACTCTGCCCAGCTGCCTCAGCCTCGCCTTGGACTCCATTGCTTGAGTCTTCCTCGATCTGGACCGTTTCGTCTCTTCGGAGGACCTCCAATTCTTCAGCCTTGTCATCTCGGTCGGACTTTTTCTGTTCAATCTGTAAGTCTTCTCGCGAAAGTTGGGTTACACTGTTTTTGTCCTCTTCCATTAAAAACTTGCTCCCTTCTGCTCTTTGTTGACTACCACCTGGGCCATTTGCCAGTGTAAATGTTTTGTATAGCAAGCATCTGTCCAAAAAACAACCTTTATTTCGCCTGGGCTCTAATGTGGAGGAGAATCGCCTCAACGACCTGTTCAATTTCCAAGCACATAGAATCGATTCTGATTGCATCATTGGCAGGCCTCAGGGGAGCTATCGCTCGGCCGGAGTCGTCCTCATCCCTTTTCTTCATGGCCTCCCTAACCTCGGCCAGACCGGCCCCTGCATGTCTTGCAGCAAGTTCCTCGTACCGTCTCAGGGCACGCGTGTCGAGGTCGGCATCCAGGTAAAACTTGATATCGGCCTTTGGAAATACGACAGTGCCCATGTCACGCCCTTCAAAGATCACGCATCCACCTTTTCCCATTTCACGCTGAACACCCAGCAGGTATTCCCTTACTACGGACCTTGCCGATACTGCAGACGCAAACATGGCAATCTCTGGGGTTCGTATGCGCTCTGTGATATCATCCCCATCCATGCCTACCGGCAGGCAGGTAGCGTACAATCTTGGCCCTTTGGAGCTGTTTTCGAATCTGAGGACGAGGTGCCTGCAGATTTCAGCCAGCCTGGTGTCATCATCGGGTGCACATCCTTCAGACAGTGCAATTAGGGCCACGGCTCGGTACAAGGCACCCGTATCAACATAGGTGTAACCAAGCCGCTCGGCCAGCCTACGACTGACCGTGGTTTTGCCAGCCCCGGATGGTCCATCTATGGTTATCAGAAGACGTTTCACAAATAAGTATTTTGGATTTAGGAATTGTGAATTTAGGAATTTAGGAATTGAGGGATTGAAGACACCACCTGTTTTAATTCCTAAATTCCTTAATCCCTAAATGCTAAATCACCTCTCTCAGGACCTCAACAAGACGCTGGTTTTCTTCAGGAAGCCCCACATTGATCCGAATATAGTTTGGATAGCCGTATGCAGTCATAGGCCGGACAATTACACCCCTGCGAAGCATCTTTTCAAAGACGCTTTTTGCGTCCCGTTCCAGGTCTATGAGAAAAAAGTTGGTCTGGGTAGGAAAGTATCGAAGTCCCAACTTCTCCACCTCTCGATACAAAAAATCGAGGCCTTTGTGAACAGTGCTAATGGTCTTTTCGAGAAAAGCATCATCATCCAAGGCAGCCAGAGCCCCGGCCTGTGCCAGTAGATTGGTATTGAAGGGTTGCCTGACACGATGCATAAGATCTGCCAGGCTTTCTTTCATCACACCATAGCCTATACGAAGACCTGCTAATCCGTAAGCCTTGGAAAAGGTCCGAAGGGTCACCACGGTCTTGTCAGCATCCAGATAATCAAGACCGGTCGGGCAGGTGCTATCTCGTACGAACTCAATGTAGGCTTCATCCACCACAACGATCACCTCAGGCGGAATCTGTTGCAGAAACTCTTCAAAGTCGTCCCTCGACACAATCGTTCCGGTAGGATTATTAGGATTATTGACAAAGATCATGCGCGTTCTTGGCGAGACACCCCCGGCCATACCTTTGAGATCGAGCACCCGTTCTTTAAGGGCCACCTTAACAGGCCGCTCCCCGCCCGCCTGCACCATGATCTCATATAACAAAAATGAGGGCTCTGGTATAACGACTTCATCACCCTCTCGAAGAAAAGTGCGAATTAGGAGTTCGATAATCTCATTGGAACCATTTCCAAGGACAATTCGATTGACAGAGACCTTCAACTTCTCGGCCAACCGCTTCGTTAAGTGGTAGTTGCTTCCATCCGGATAGCGATGCAGATTCTTGAGCGCGCTCATTATCGCGTCCAGGGCCTTGGGTGACGGGCCAATTGGGTTCTCATTGGATGCCAGTTTGATAGAACCGCTAATGCCATATTCGCGCTCCAGTTCCTCAATCGGCTTTCCGGGCTTGTATCGCTTGAGATCAGCAATATAGTCTGGTATTTTCATAAAGATCCTCTTACACAGAATGAAAGTGAAGTAAAGTGCCTAAAGCCCGCCCTGGCGCTACGTGCTATGATCAGCCTGCTAAGCTAACAGGATGCTAGGTGCCCGGATCAGTCTATTATGACTGTAATCCCGGTCTGGGCCAGGGTGAGCTAAAGTGCCTAAAGTTGTGATGTCTGGACACGTCTTGATTTGAGGGCCACGTGTAACAAATTTAGCTTACAACAAACCCGTAACTCGTAACCTCCCCCTGCCCCGTTGCAGTAGCTATAAGGGAATGACCAATGACCGTAGGCGTCGAGCTGCACACACGGCTGCTGTATATCTGAACACTTCGTGTTAATCAACAGAATTTATCCGAACTCAGCCCGCTCCGCTGTGCAATTGGTCTGCCCTGCCCGCCCTGGCGCTAAGTTAAACGTTAAGATCAAGCTAGAAACCAGGATCTGCGCCAGGGGGATATTGGACACGAAGTGCTTCTTTTGGCGCAGGCTTCACTTCGTGTCAAGCTGTGAGGACGCAATCTTTGCGCTAATGATGGGTAGAGGTAGCTGGAGTAGAAGTTAGGGAGTTCTGCAAAGGCATAATCTGGTAATCTTCATCAAAACAGATAGCCATCCCTGCTGATCCGGACCGCACCACGGTCCCGTTGACCTTCACATTAGCACGACTGTGGTCTATCAGGTGTTTCAGCCTGTCAAGTGCAAGAATCAGATCTATTTTGACCTTTGTACCTTCAGGAAGGGCCTTTGTAGTGTGGAAAAAGGCCCCACCTGCGCATATATCACTTGTCGGGATATAAAGTGCCTCCTTTTTCTCTGCCGAAACCACCATTTCAATCTTGGCAGGAACTTCAAAGGTGAATCTTTCTAATTTCCTTCTCTCTTCCATTGGCTTCAACAATACCAAGGACAATAGTTGGCATACGCTCAATTATGCGTCAATAAAGAAATAGTATGGTTTATCTTCGTATTCTTCGACTGGAACCGCCTAAGCAAATCGTACTAGAAAGGTATTGCGGGTAATAGTTTCTCACTATGTGCTATAGATTTTTGGCAGCCCAGAGGGCCGCCTGGAGGCGGTTTGGAACACCAATCTTTTTGAATATGTTATAGATGTGGGTCTTAACCGTATGAGGGCTGATGAAAAGTTTGTCTGCAATTTCCTCGTTTTTAGCCCCTACGGCAATCATGGCAAGTATCTCCGTCTCTCTTGGGGTAAGGCCTGTGGTATCTCCTTTGGGGAGACTATGTTGTCTTTTGTGTTTCAGAATACATCTAGACATGATTTCCCTGGATACCCACAATTCTCCGTCAAGAATAGCACCAACACCCTTAGGGAACCGGTCCAGAGGGTCCTGTTCATAAAAAAAACCCCTTACGCCCCGCTCCACCGCTTCCTCTTCAATACCCAGGCCGGGACCTACATTAAAAAGAGCTACAAAGATTCGAGACAATATCTTTTGACCGTACGATTCAAGCTCGGCTAAAAGGCTTTCCGGGTCTTTTCCCTGGCAGTCCAAAAGGACTAGATTTGGTTGGCCTGTATGATCATCATCTATCGCCTGGACACTACGGAGATCTTCTCCGGTCAGTCCCTTTGCTCCAGTTTGCTGCTCCAAAAAAAGGGCCATCAGCTCATTTTGCAGCCTTCCGGGACCAACGATATAAATGAGATTGCCGGTTAATGAATGGGGACTTTCCTCATTTTTCGTAACATGTGAGTCTAGCATCTCGCTCAATACCGTATTATTTACATCTCGGAATTTGTGCAACCAGTTAAAATCATAAATGTTTTAGTGACAGTCAATTCATGCCATCCACATGGAATGATGCCTGCCCGCCATTGCCATGCACGCTGGCATTAGAACCGTATGCTGTACCAGGCGCTGGCAGGCGGGGAATATTGGAATAATGGACACGTAGTGAAGCTTGCGCTCATGTTGGGGATAGCAAGCCGAAAGGAATCATTTCTTAATTGTTTTCATTCCTCTTAACCCATCATTCCACCATTCCATCATTCCACTATTCCCTGGCCCAGACCGGGTTTTCACATGGCACCGGTTATTATTCTGATGTCGCGCCAGGGCGGGCCAATTGTGAGCGAAGCGAACTAAGAGTTCTTACCACAGGAGAGACCCCGATTTCCAGTTGTTTTTCTCTATCATCCTTGCGGACATGCCTATATTGTTGTATGAAACTAAGGGGCTTCGCCCCCATTGGCTCTCAAAAACCCTGAGACCTTATGAAACCGATTCAAACCGGCATTGAAAGACTGCTTCCCGATCCTCCGCCAATACTCCAGGGAAAACGCCTTGGGCTCCTGGCAAACCCGGCTTCGGTTGCATGCCCGCACGGAAATCGAAGATTTCAGTCTACCCGCGCGCTCATTGCAAATCACTACCCGGACCAACTCAAGGTACTCTTTAGCCCACAACATGGACTTTTTGCTGAGAAACAAGCTAATATGGTCCCTTCGGAAGACACGATCGACCCGGTTCTCAATATACCAGTCTTCAGCCTTTACGGCAAAACCAGAATGCCCACCGAGGCCATGCTTGAACCAATAGATATCCTGATCATTGATCTTCAGGATGTGGGTACACGCGTCTACACCTTTATCTACACAATGGCCTTATGTTTGCGGGCAGCCCGCGCCCATCACAAACAGGTACTTGTCCTGGACCGTCCAAACCCTATCGGAGGAAACCGTATTGAAGGAAATTGCTTGAAGCCAGAATACGCCTCTTTCGTGGGTATGTATCCCATTCCCATGCGTCATGGTCTCACCATTGGAGAGCTGGCCCTCCTGTTCAATGACCACTTTGGTATCGGCTGCGAACTCCATGTGACTCCTATGGCAGGATGGAAACGTGAGATGCTTTTTCTGGATACAGGGTTAGCCTGGATACCCCCCTCCCCCAACCTGCCCACACCCACCTCGGCATTAGTCTATCCCGGCCAGGTCCTTTGGGAAGGAACCAATGTATCTGAAGGACGCGGCACGACTCAGCCCTTTGAGATCTTTGGCGCCCCTTTTTTTGATACAGGTCGCCTTGAAGCATGGATACCTAAAGATAAGCTTGCGGGGGGTCACCTTCGCCCCCTTGCCTTTGAACCTACGTCAGACAAGTGGGAAAAAACATTATGTCGTGGTTTTCAGCTTCACATTATCGACCCCGAAATATACCGGCCATACAGAACAACCCTTACTCTACTTCAGGCAGTGGTTTGTGTGCAGCCAGAGGCCTTTCACTGGAAGTCACCCCCTTATGAATACGAATTTGAAAAACTCCCTTTTGACCTTATTACAGGAGATCGTTCGGTCCGAAAGGCTGTGGAAGACCTGGTCCCTCTGGAGGATCTGGAACAGACGTGGGCCGAAGAACTAAAAGGCTTTGAGGAAATCCGCAGGCCCTATTTGCTGTATGAGCCAAAGTGACCTAAAGTGAGCTAAAATGTCTAAAGTTGAAAGAATGAAACCAATCATAACAAGAATAACCTTTAGACCTCAACTTTAGTTCACTTTAGGCACTTTAGGCATTTTAGCTCACTTTTTTTACGAGATATGAAGAATCGACCTGGCTGGAAAAGAATGATGTTTAAAGGCATGAAGGTGTGGCTTCATGTAGATGATAATCAACAACCTGTTGTTCACAACAACAAGGTATTGATCAAATATCAACTTGATCAGGATCACGAATACTGGGTGCGGAAAGAGGCGGTGGAACCGATCGATCCGGCACGGTTGAAAAAGCCTCGGGCCCCGCTTCCAGCCCGTAGGGCCTCCAGGCCGGAGGGTAAAGGCCTACGCCCCCATCACCCATTCCCTCCAAAGACCATAGTGGCCTACACTGACGGCGCATCTTCCGGTAACCCCGGTCCTGCAGGCATAGGCATTTTGCTGCGTTTCGGTTCTAAAGAAAAGGAGATATCAAGACATATTGGGATTGCAACCAACAATATTGCTGAACTGATGGCCATCAAGACGGCGCTCAAGGCAATCCGCACAACTCAAATACCTGTCCGACTCTATACGGATAGCCAATACTGCCTCGGTTTGTTGTCTCTTGGATGGAAGCCCAAACGAAATGAGAAGCTCGTGGCAGCCATCAAAAAATTGATGGAGCGATTTAAGGATTTAAAAATTCTCAAGGTTGAAGCCCACGCTGGTATCGATGACAACGAACGCGCTGACCGTCTGGCGCGAGGGGCGGCCTCCAGCCCCGCTTCCAGCCCGTAGGGCCTACGCCCCGGAGGGCCTCCGGCCTCTCCGAAACCAAAAAACCCCATGCCTGCGGGCATGGGGTTTTTTTTAAGCGGCGGAGTACGCGCCAGAAGGAATAGCGGATAGAATGTCTAAAACATTTACTTTACAGCGTTTTGATATCTTACGTCCAAGGCCAAACAGGTGGGAGAAGCTGTTATTTCTTCCCCTATGTCTCCTGTTTTCCCGCTTTCAGTTCTTCAACCTCTTTCTTCAATTTGTCGACCTCTTCTTTATACTCCTCAACAGCGGGGCTCCCAAAATCCTCTCTCTTGGCCTGCCAGGTGTCCTTCAATTCGTCAAACCCCAGATAGATTGCCAGCGCACCACCCGACAGAAGGGCGAATGGAATGGCGCCCGCCAGCAACTGCAAGAAAGGTTTCCACCATATCGCCAGACCAATAATCCCCAAAACCGCCGCAGCCGCCCCACCAATTAGTGTCTTCATGTTATACTATCCTCCTTTTTATTAAATATTCGAATAAGTTCAACTTGCAAGTCTGTCTCTGTAACATAAGCCGACGAGCAAATCAAGCACAAAAATATTCACTAACCCTTTTTTCGGTCAAAAATGGATATGACTTTATCATTGACAGCGGCATCCTTTTTCCTGAAATCGCTGTCAGATGGCAAGCTCTCTGGCTCCGGCCCCAAGGGCCGCGTAACCTTTTCCATCTTAATCCTACGCCCATTCATAGTGAAGGCTTCACCATTGATGTATTCATCCCTGAGTATCCAGACCGCCTCTGTCAAAGGGATTTGGAGTACGAGCAGCCTTACCTGATACCAATCGCGCTTTCGGTCGTTCGAGATATCTTCGATACGGGCAAAAAAAGCTGGCTGGTCTTCGCAGTAAATTAGGACAACGTCTCCTATGGTTGCCATAGCAGCCTGCTTATAGCACACTATTTTCAAATTGACACAGAAAAAAATTGTGCTATTATCCCGCACGACCCGACCAATTGGGAAATTATCCTTTTTAACTATTTGTAATTCAAGTCATAAAATCGCTCCGCGATTTTATACGGCGCGGCTTCGCCGCTTCAAATCGGCCTTGCCCCAGCTGGTTCTTACCCATCATTCCAGTCCGCCAAAGGTGGATTCCCTCCGGGGCGTAGGCCCCATAAGCGCTAACTTAAAAGAGTGGTGGGACGGGGTGGCATGGACAAACTTGTTTGTCCGTGCAAAAGATGTCTATATGAAGCAACATGAAGCAACAAAAAAGAAAAACTATTCACCATTTCAACGATTCCGGTCATGCTCACTTTTTTCATAATAATCCAGTTAAAAGAGATCTTGTATCGATTCCTGAAGAATGGAAATGGCCAAAAGGACACGGACAAACAAGTTTGTCCATGCCACCCATGTAAGTATTAACGTGAAAATCCCGAAACATTAAGTTAGCGCCTAGGGGCGTAGGCCCTGCGGATCGGCCTCCGGCTCGGAGAAAGGCCAATTGGGGCGAAGCCCCTAAATTCAAAGACAAGAAGCCATGGAACTGGCTCAACGAATAAAAGAAAAAATCAGAACATGGATGGACGCTGCTCTCCACGGCCATCACGATCATTATATCTGTAATCTTCCGAAAAAGTCGGGGTTTTTGTCATCCTTGATTCTGAGGTCATTCTTTTCTGATGTTTATATTAACCCTACCCAGAGTGCGTTACTGAAACGTCTCTCCAACGAAGCTATCATCGTCTACGCCTCTAAGTACAGGAGCCGCTTTGAATATCTCTTTTATCATACCCGATATAAAGAAGAAGGGATCCCCTTTCCGGAAATCGGCTTTGAATATAGGATCTTTCTCTCGCAGAAGATCTCACGACTCATTCGTATCGTCCTTGCCCACGCGGATCATTTCTTCAAGCATAAGATCTTTCCAAATCCTTACGAATCAGGCTTCTTCAAGCGCCAAATGGAGGCCGGATCTGCTGCCTTTCTCTCCTTGGTTGCCCCGAAGGGATTCTATCATCGGTTTGTAAAGGCCAAGCAGGACCCATTGAAATATCTTATTGAACTACAGCCCACAATCGATCGTCCGATATACATAGTCCCCCAGTGGCTCCTTTTCAGTAAGAAGCCCCAGCGTCCCCTTCCGAGTCTTGTTGATATTATCTTCGGCAGTGAGGAAAACCCGGGGCGGCTCCGACGATGGACAGTTGTTTTGCGTACCCCTCAAAAGGTCTTTGTAGAGATCTCTGATCCGGTCAACCTGAAGGATTTTCTTCAGGAGCCTGAAAACCAGGGTCGAGACCTTGAACGCCTCTCATTTACTCTCCGAAACAGGCTCCTGGAGCAGATGAATCGCCACCGCCAAAGCATCACCGGACCGGTGATCAAGACGCGAGAGGAATTAAAAGAACTCATACTGAGAAATGGGCAGTTCCAGGATTTTATGAAACGGTATGCACAATCCCAGAATAAGGATATCAGGGAAATCTATAAGAAAGCCGATGCCTACCTGAATGAAATCGCAGCGGATTACAGTGTTACCTTCATTCAGGCCCTCTCCATGATCTTTGGATGGATATGGAAGACCATGTTTGACGGTATCACACTTGATATGGAAGGCCTGCACCGGGTGAAAAGTGCAGCTACAAAGGCTACCCTTGTGTTTGTTCCTTGCCATAAGAGCCATGTTGATTACCTTATCCTGAACTATCTCTTGTTTAACAATAACATGCCGTGTCCTCATACAGCAGCGGGACGCAACCTTGCCTTCTGGCCCATCGGAACCCTTTTTAGGAAGAGCGGCGCCTTTTTCATCAAGCGGACTTTTCATGGGGCAAGATTATACTCGACCATTTTTTCAGGATACGTGCACATGTTGATTGAACAAGGTTTCAATATCGAGTTGTTTATTGAGGGGGGGCGGAGTCGGACGGGAAAATTGGCCCTTCCAAAAACAGGTCTGGTTTCTATACTACTCGATGCATATAAGAATGGGGTCTGCCGAGATTTGAGGTTTGTGCCTGTCTATATCGGATACGACCGCCTTCTGGAAGAAAGTGCCATTTTAAAGGAATTGGAAGGAACCCGAAAAAAACAGGAAAGCTTCTGGCAACTGATACGGGCCCGAAAGGTTTTGAAAAAGCGATACGGCCGTATATATGTCCAATTTGCTGAGCCAATTTCACTCAAGGCCCTGGTGTCAAAATCCAACCCATCCTTACAGGACACGGACCAAGCTGAATATCAGGCCCTGGGCCGCAACCTGTCCTATCGGATCATCAATGCCATCAACCGTATCTCGGTGGTCACGCCTCAAGCACTCACAGCCTCTGCTATCCTGAATTATCCCAAACCGCGTTTCAGCCAAAAAGAGCTTATGGTCTATGTGGAGACTTACTTGAGCTATTTGCTTTCCCAAAAGGCCCGGTTGTCGGAAAACCTTGATGATCCGTACGATGCCGTCGAAAACGTGTTAGCCATGTATAGCAATCGAAAGTTTATCGGGAGACAAAAACCAAAAGGGCAGGATGATATAGCCATAGATGAGAAATGGTATCTGGTCTGGGAGAGCAAACGCCTAAGCCTTGAATATTACAAGAACAACTGCATCCATTTTTTTATTCCGGCAGCATACACGGCCTTAGCGATCCTCTCCTATGACGCCTTTCAATTCTCGGCATCGGCCTTGCAATCGGATTACAACTTCTTGCAAGATTTCTTCAAGTATGAGTTCGCCTATGACGTAGACAACTCCCCCGAATATATGGTCAGAAAAACCCTAAAGGCCTTCATTGATGACGCCATACTCATACCTCATCCTACCCTGCCTGACACTTACAATATTACCGCTGCAGGTTTCCGGAAACTGTTGTGCTTTGCAAGCTTCCTCAAGACCTACTTCGAATCGTACTGGGTAGTGCTCAAGGTACTGAAAGCACATAATCGCCGTGACCTGGTCAAGAAAGAGCGCATAAAAAAAATCCGGGCATTGGGCAATCAGTTTTACAAGCAACGAGAAATCGAAAGGAGCGAGGCCCTTTCTCAAGTCAATTACGAGAACGGCCTGACGTTTTTCAATTTCAAAGGGATCAGAGGAGCCGAAGACGAGGAAAGGACTGAATTCTATACCCAGGTAATCCGAAAATACCTGACTTGCTTCATGGTGCAAAAGTAAAAGTGAGCTAAAATGCCTAAAGTGCCTAAAGTGAGCTAAAGTTGAGCTCTCCGTTCAGGGGGTTCAAATGCCCTGTGTCATTGCGAGCGGAGCAAAGCAATCTCAGGTTTAGGTAACTACTCAGGTTCAAAGTTCCACGGTTCACGGTTCAAGGTTAGAGAGCGATGAAGAAAGTAGCCAACCGTGAACCGTGAACCTGACAACCTGAATAGTTACAGGTTTAGTTTCATTCCTTCAACTTTAGGCACTTTAGCTCACTTTAGTTCACTTTAGGCACTCGGCCGGTTTTACCGGCCTTTTGGTTTCGTCGCTACAATCAGATGGTGGGAAAGAAGCTTTTTCGCCACCCGCAACACGTCTCCCGCACTGACACGCTGAATGAGGCCAGGATACTTACCGTCATAATCATGGCCCAATCTCAAGATTTCATTGACAGCGGCACTTGAGGCCTGAGACGCAATCCTTTCCAGGCCGATCTCATGTGTGGTGATGCACATATTCTTGGCTCGCTCTAAGGTTGTAGGGTCCACCTCCGTATTTTGAATCAAGGCCATCTTATCCAGAATAATCTTTAAGACCTCTTCATAGTTGTCGAGAGTGGTCTGAGCCATTATCCCGAAATACCCGCCATCGATCCCAAAGGCGGGATAGGCATGCACCACATAGACCAGATTTTTCTCCCCGCCTCTCAAGGCGTCATGGAGCCATCCACTGGGATACTGGATGCCCGAAACAATGGCGTCCAGCACATCAACCACAGGCCGGTCGTGGTCGGCAAGCGTCAGGCCATTATACCCTATCAAGATGGCCGCCGATGTCTTCTCATTGAATATCTCAAAGGTTTCGTCCTGGACAATGTTTTGGGTCTCCATCTCAATGATCGGCTGTTCCAAAATACCGGGTTGAAAATCTTCAAAGGTGTTCTCAACCCTTGAACGCACTGTCTCAGGATCAATGTCTCCGAATATAGCCAAAACAGCATTGTTCGGCATCATGATCGATTCGTAAAAATCTCTCATGTCTTTACCGGAGAAGCTCTCCACGGCTTTGGCTGAGCCGATCACATCATTTCGGTAGGGATGCTTTTGGTAATAATGCCGCTTGAAGAGACGGCCAATCTCTGACGTCCAATACTCATCGAGCCTTTGGATCGCCATGAGAGTCTCCCTGCGCTGCTTTTCGATTTCACTTTCTGGAAATGTGGGGTGGAGAACCACGTCGGAAAGCAAGTCAAGGGCTATATCGAGGTGTTCTTTTAGAACTGAAACAGAGACGCTCACCACATTCTTTCCGGAGCTTGATTGGATCGATCCCCCCACATCTTCGATGGCCTTTGCAATCTCGATCTTGGCTCGATTCTTGGTCCCCTTGGTTAAGAGGGATGCCATAAAATGAGAAAGGCCGACTTTTTCGACCGGCTCGAACCGAAGTCCTCCCTTTACCATAAACCTTAAGGCAACAATGGGTGCGGCTGTATTCCTTTTCAGAAGAAGGGTCATCTGATTTGGTAATTTAATTTTGTGAACTTCTTCCTGCGAGATAGAAGGTGGCGACGGCAACTCCCGGGTTTTTAATGCTACCCCGTGCGGTTTGATTACCGCAAGAGTCATCCGGTCCCTCTGAAAGTATTTTTTAGCCGCCCGCGTCACGTCTTCAGAGGTGACCTCCCGGATCTTTGACACGTAGTTTTCACTGAAATAAGGATCACCCGTGCCTACCCAATCTAAGGTAACCTGGCTGGCCCGGCTTTGCACAGACTCCTGATCAAAAATATGGTTCGCCACAACCTTGTTCCTGGCCCGTTCCATAGCTTCCTCACTTACCGGGTTTTTCTGAACGTCTGAGAGTTCTTCCCAGACCGCATCAATCGCTTTGGATAAATTGTCATACGCGAGATCCATAGAGATTAAAAATTGGCCTTTTACAAAAGCGGGAGTCCAGCTCCCGGCACTGATTGAAAGGACCAGGCCCTTTTTGTCGCGTACTGTTTGATACAGCCTTGAAGTGCGCCCATCACCCATAATAACGGCTAGAACATCCAGAGGATAAAGGTCCGGATCGCTTAGGGCGACAGTTCGAAAGCCAAGCTGAGCCCGTGCGATCCTTGCCATAGGCAAGCTCTTTTCCACTCTGCGCGGGGAGAGCTGGGGTGGTTCCGCGGGAAGAACATACAGGGGATTTGCAACGCTTTTCATGTCTCCGGCAAGTTCGAGCACTGTTTTAAGTACCTCCTCTTTGTCTACATCTCCGGCCACTGAAACGACCATATTCTCCGGCATATACCACCGACGATAATGCGCTACGAGATCCTCTTTGTCCATTTTGAGAAAGATCCCTTTTTCCCCAATAACCGGGTATCGGACGGGATGCTGGCGATACGCTGTCTTCATAAATAAGTACCAGAGTCGCCGAGACGGGTTGTTTTCGCCCATCTGAAATTCCTGGAGGATCACACCCTTTTCTCTCTGATACTCGGTTTCATTAAATTGACAGTCGGTCACATAGGCCAACAGCAGGGAAAGGGCTTCTTTGTGATGCTCCCGTGTGGTATTGATAGAATATCCAGTATGCTCGTAGCCCGTATAGGCATTGGAGGCCCCGCCTATGGCCTGAAGACGCTCCTTGATCTGTGCCTCGGCAATCTTTGAAGTTGTGCCGCCTGATACCACGTGCTCCAGGTAGTGGGAGAGTCCTCCTCCCATCCTCTGCCCCTCATAGATTGATCCGGTCTTGACCAATACCCGAGACGAGACCACTTTTGAGCCGTGAGACTCACGAATCAATACTGTAAGCCCGTTTTTCAATACTACAAATAGATCATCATGTTTCGAAGGGATGATCCGATCGATCAATGGGCTTTCAAAGACATCAGCTCCGCTTTGAGCTGGAGAACCTGGATCTGTTTCCGCATATACATAAACGTTTAAAAGGAAAATGTAGCAAAGAAGTGTTGACAAAAAGACAACGACCAGCTTGTCCATTAGTCCGTTAATAATAGAATTCGTGTTTTTTCTGGCAGAAAATAAAATTCGAAATACGAATACGGATTTGTTTCGAATTTGCGGCTGACGCCTTGAAAACAGTACGGATTTCGAGGTTAGCGCAAGCTTCACTTCGTGTCGGATTTTCCGGCTTGTCCGGGTTAGTGGCCTTGACAAGGGTCTACGATCAATCATAAGTCCTCCGTGAGCAAATATATAGGCATCTCTATACCATATCCCGGTCCACATCTACAAGAAAAGCCGACCGGCTCTCACCCATCTCGCCCAGTGCAGTAGCGAATATTACCACACATGGTAAAGATGAAGGGATTACATGCGTCAGCACTATCTGGTGGTAGTTGCTGGCGGCCAATTCTGTTGACATTTGGGAAAACAAGGATTAAATTAAATGTTTTTGTATGTGGAGGGCCACATTCGAATCATCACAGCCATAGAACACATCCAGCGCGAGGCAGCGCGCCTGCTGCAAACCGGCAAGACCATCGCTTTAGTTCCCACCATGGGTTATCTGCACGAGGGTCATCTGGCCCTCATGCGTGAGGGGCGAAAACACGGGGACACCCTGATTATAAGCATCTTTGTCAACCCGACTCAGTTCGGCCCTTCAGAAGACTTTCAGACCTACCCCAGGGATCCAGATCTGGATGCGAGCCTGGCCGAGTCTGTGGGGGTCGATGTAGTCTTTGCCCCTGAGGCCGACGCCATGTATGACAAGGCATACCAGACCTACGTTGATCTGGAGATGCTTCCTCAGTATCTTTGCGGCGCGTCGAGGCCGGGCCATTTTCGTGGTGTGGCCACGGTGGTAACCAAGCTCTTTAACATAGTCAGACCTCACGTGGCGATGTTTGGAGAAAAGGACTATCAGCAGCTCGTTATCATCCGGCGTATGGTACGCGACTTGCATCTTGATATAAGAATTATTGGCGTCCCGATTGTGCGCGAACCAGACGGTCTGGCCATGAGCTCCCGAAACACCTATCTGTCTGAAGATGAAAGGCGCTCTGCCCTGTCTCTCCTTCAGTCCCTTCAACAGGCCCATAAAAACGTGGCTCAAGGGATAAGCGATGCCAGGCAACTCATCCATGCGGCATCAGAGCTGATCCGCTCCTATCCTTATACGAAAATTGACTATGTAGCCGTATGCGATCCGGAAACCCTTGAGAACGTGAGCCGGGTTGAGGGACCAACCCTGATGGCCCTTGCCGTATGGGTTGGTAAAACACGTTTGATAGATAATACTATATTGACTATTGAAGATTGACTATTGAAGATTGACTATTGATTATTTCTTATCATTCGCTAAATAGGGATAGACTTTTGTTAATTTTGAGAATCTATAAAAAGATATATATATTCCTCAGGTTTCAGGTTTCAGGTTTCGGGTTTCAGGGGAGAACGCAGTGACAACGAGGAACCCCTCCCTCAAGGCTGGCCCGTACCCGAGGATTGAGGTGTCAGGTGTCAGGTGTCAGGACATATGAAGGTGTCAGGGACAATCAGGTTTCAGCACTGCCGTTTTACTTTCCTGACACCTGAACACTGACACCTGAAACCTACATGTGCCCTGAAACCTGAAACCTGAAACC
>JAUWXF010000345.1 GCA_030616475.1 Desulfobacterales bacterium | reverse complement strand
GTTTACTGAAACAAATGAACATCGAACATCGAACGTCCAACATCGAATGTTGAATGGGAAAAGATGAAGAAACAGACTTATGACCTGGAAGAAAGGCTGCTCGAGTATTCGGTGCGAATCATAAAGACAGGAAACCCCGCTCGATTCTTACGAAAAACCGCCACCCGTTGAGCGTTTTTGCAAAAGCATCAATTTTGGGAACCGAACTAATCCAATTGAGCGAACGTGTTAAGGCTTGCTAGGACGTCCTTGGCACGAATATTTCCCTTGACTCCCATTTCCAATAGAAGATCGATAGTCTCAGAAAGTGTCAATTGCAACAAGTCGGAAGCTTCCCGAAGTGTAATCTTACCTTCCCGGTAAGTTTTAACAACATAGTATTCAAACCCGACCCTGGCCAGTTTTCTCAATGATTGGGCTTTCTCTATCTTTTCCACTTTTGACACATATTCTATGGCCTGATCGATATCTCCCGGAATCCGCATGGATCTCACTTTCGTTCTGCTTTCTCCATTAATAATCTTGCAGTGCTATATTCGTCTTCGCTGATGAATTCGCCTAATTGCTTCAACGCCCAAAGGGCGGCCTTCGTGTTTATCACATCATCTTGCAAAAATCTGTAAATAATAAGACCCGGCAAGATGAATGGTATGCTCTTCATTCTTAGCAGGCGCGTTAGTTTTGCATCGTCGGTAGCAACCGCATCGTATGCTTCTTTTTGGAAAAGACCAATAAGCGCCTCGTCCCCTTTCTTGTACTTCGAGGAAGATACAGCTATCGTAATCATTTTGGCCTCAACATTCTTTTCCACTATGAATGCGTCAGCGCATCCCTTCTCCTTGCCGGCATCAACAATCTCTGTTCGAACCGCTTCAGGTATAAATATAGTGTCTTTGCTCGCCACAAACTCCTTTAACCCAGCTTTCGTGAGTTTAATCAAACAGTCAGCATCCATCAAAAGTTTCATGTAGTTCATTGTAACTAACGAGATACGCTTGTGTCAAGACAAAAATGAAATTGGGACCCTGGGACGATACGTGGCCTGGCCTGGTTAGAATGACCGTATCAGGGTTAAAAGCGAAGCTATCTAATTTACCCGGGGTGTCTCTGTGGTGAACAAATTTGCGGTTGTGGCTGTTTCCAAGAAACTTCAAAAGTGCGGAGAGCTCTTATTGATAAATCGCTCCCAGGGGGTGAGATCTCTTTCTCGCTCCTCTTTGGGAGGCTCGACGGCTTTCTTGCGCTCAGCTATCTTTTCTTCCTCAGGGCCTGGCTCCTTCTCCACCTTTTCTTCTTCTTTGACAAC
>JAUWXF010000193.1 GCA_030616475.1 Desulfobacterales bacterium | reverse complement strand
TTTTAACAGTCTGCCTTAATACTGCGAACATTTCAACAAAAATATTTTATCAGTAATGATAGTAAAAGATAATTTGAAAACACTTTTCCCTATCCGTTATAGAAAACGGTTAATAAGAAGATAAATACTAGTAGACGTCACAGAAGATATACTACTCTTTTTTAGGTCTGAACGGTTTGCCGAGTCCGCCATAGCAGCTGCGACGGCTGGATTGGAATCGTAAATTCAGTTCTCCTTTTCGTATCAGTTCTTTGACAAATTTAACACTTGGCAGCTTCTCCATTGCCCTGCGGATTCTATCTTGAGAAGGATGGATGTATGGTTCGGTACTGCGCGCTGACAAATGCCCGAGAATACTCTGGATGACCAAGATGTCAACGTCTTTATCGTTAAGGTGAGAAGCCATGCTGTGCCGCAGGGTATGGCAGGTAACGTTAGAAACTGCGGCACTGTCTTTTCAATTTTCCGATATGGGAGTTTGAGGGCGATATTTTGCGGCACATGCCGATGGAGTGTCAGAAAGTGGTAAAATTGTCTGAGTGTCCAGACACGGGACTTTCTTACGTGTATTGAGGGGGCTTTGTAGTCAGCTACAAAATCGATCAGATGCCGGTAGGTGACCTGTTTAACAAACCGGATTCTTTGAGATTTGCGGCAGGCTTCGAATTCATTCAGCCGAGCGCTGAGTGCTTCAATGGAGTGGTTGGAAAAATCCGCAAGCCGGCAATATTCCAAAAACTGGTTGATATATCGATGAAGCATGATGACGCCCCCTTTCTGACCATTGGATCATGCTTCATCATTAAACGCCTATTAATACAATGCAAATTGCGCTAACTGCGGGGTTTGTTGGTTAGATGTAAAATAAATAATTAAAATAGGAGGGAATAAATGAATATAAAAAGAATTTTAATCGCGGGAATTGTGGTGTGGTTAGTAGAATTTGTAATTGGTGCACTTACTTGCGGTTGGCTTTTTAACTGGGTTTATAAATTGCCGCCGAATATATGGAAGACTTCAATAAACATGATAGGTATGAATATAGTGGGAATTATCAGGGCTATGATGTTTGTCCTAGTGTTTGCTATTTTTTATAAAGGCATTCCCGGGAAAGGCGCAAAAAAGGGTATAGTATATGGTCTTCTAATTTGGCTGGTGGGAGCGCTACCAGGTTTAGCAGGCATGCCATTTTACATGACAATTGCAAACACGGTAGTTATATACTGGTTGATACAATGTCTTATATTGAGCTTACTTACTGGTGCGATAATAGGCGTTATTTATAAGGAAAAATAAGACATCTAACAATTCGCTCCAGCGGATTTTACTTCGCCGCTTTGCGGCTCCGTAAAACCGCTGAGCTCAAACGTTGAGTCTGTAGAATAAGTAATTTTATGGCATTTTTATGAAATTCAGCCTCAATGATATCAGTACATTAAGCTGACTAGTAATTGGGTTTTACTAGCGTTTTTGGACTTTTTCTACAGACTCGTTAGGTTAATAACTATGGGTATTTTTAAACTTATATTCATTTTTCTATTTGTTTTTACTCTCATGGGGTGTGACAAACGTGACACATGGCATGGTGTTGTGTATCCTGATCGCGATAACCTTGGCGATGCTCTCCAGATAGGGAGCTTTGACACATTGCGGGAATGTGGAATAGCTGCAATAAAGGCGCTCGACAGGTTACATACATTAGAAGGAGGCGATTACGAGTGCGGGAAAAACTGTCGCAAGGAGAGTACTTCTCCAAGTCTTTTGAATTGTGAAGAAACGACGAAAGCTAACCTTCCTATAGAGTTGGTACGTGCGTTATATCCAAGAGACAACATTTCACGGGCATTGGAAAATGTGTTCATTCACGAAATATATCGGTCCTACAATCCCGAATACCTTACCTACCCCGGAATGCTAAAAGCTTGGTTTGCAAGGAAAGCGATTTCATTCAAAGTGCCTATTTCGAAAAATCTAACATTGTTTGCTGACGCGCAAGCAAAGTTTGTAGATAATGTCGTTTGTCTTGGAATGGTTTCCGATAATGTCGTACCTACAATGGAAATGTCGCCAATAGAATTTGAGGTATATTTTGATGGGTTGGCGAAGACAAAAGGCCTCAGCCTCAAACTGAGTAATTGAAAACCTAACAAGCCCATGAACCAGATGGGCCTAAAAACCGGCCCCCTGGTTATGGGCAGCGTTGGGTGTGAAGGTATAATGAGCATATCATGGATATTTGGGCGTTCATAGCAAGCGTAATCTCATCTTTGGCTTGGCCAGGGACGGTGTTCCTGTGCGTAATCCTTTTAAGAAGACCCCTTGCTGAAGTCATTTCATCGATGCGTAATCTTAAATTCAAGGATTTGGAAGTAGAATTTGGTCGCCGTCTCGAAGAACTAGAAACGGAGGCCAATCAAGCGGAGCTGCCCTCCATTCCTTCACCAACGACAGCCCCCCCCGAAGAACTTGGTCCTGAAAGCGAATATTGGGAGAGGATTGTACGGCTCTCAGAAATATCACCACGAGCGGTCATTTCTGAAGCTCGGAGAAGGGTTGAGTTGGCACTGGACGAATATTTCCGCCGTCTGGGCCAAGAAAGGCCTCCTTCATTCCAGGGAATGCTCCGCGCCCTCAGAGCACAAGATAGGCCAATCCCCCCTTCCTTAACTCTGTTTCAAGAATTACGTCTGATAGGAAATAGTGCTGTGCATGCACGGGAATTTGAAATCGATTCACAGCGGGCCATTGAATTTGCTCAGCTTGCAGAGAGAATTGTTGCTTCCCTGGAAACGGAGCAATGAGGGAGAACAGCAATTCAAACAAGTATCAAAAGACAAGACAACACCCAACCAAGCAAATGCAGCCGATCGCTAATCGCGCCGGCTGATTTGCGACGTTATAATCAGGCAGAAAATCCAGGTGTGGTAATGTCTTTGTAACAGGATATAACAGATGAAATTAAAAAGGAAAAAACCAAAAATTAAACAGGTCATGACCACCTGCTCCTGGTGTGGCTTAAAGATAAAGGATGAAGGGCCAATTTATGCGCTAGGGTGCAAAAAACGTCCTGAAGTTGATATCTCGAAGTATGAAAGCAAAGTAATGCCGGTAAAGATATCTACCTTAGGCAAAACAATATGGTCTATAGTCCCTCCGGCGGACTCCGATGCACGAAGGGAGGGTAAGGATTTTATGTTTACATTATGCTCAGAAGATTGTGGGGATCAACTAAAAGAGACTTTGGACATAGAAAAAGAAATCGGAGAGTTGATCTTATCGGCCGAGCATATTTATTGATGTCGAAAAAGATTATAACAAATCAATTCAGGCGACGGGAAGAAGCGCGGCGGTGCTACGCGGCTAGTTTTTTGGCCCGCGCCTGATTTGGGCGTTAGGCCAGACAAATTAAAACAATGAATAATTACGACGATTGGGCGTGGGAACAAGCGATTCAAGATCTTAATTACGAAGCGGTAATGGATCGTGCTACGAAAGAACAATGCATTTATCTACTTGTTGAAGGGGCCTCTGAAGAAAGGGCCTTCCCAATTCTACTTGAGGAAGTCGGGGTAGAACTTGATAGCTTGGGTGTTGTTGTCGCCAACTATAATGGGTGTCGAAATTTAATCCACGCACTTAGATTACTCTATAAAACTTTAAGTTCCGATCGTCCTGTAATTGCAACCATTGACAATGATCAAGATGGAAAGCAGATCTTAGATAAAATCAATAAAGAAGATAAAATTTTTCATGGGGTAGATTTTTTTCTAATTCCTTCAGAACACGTTGTCGAATATCCCTCCGGCCATAAAGGCGGTTCCTTTGAGGAAATGTTCGACAAAGATAGTTTTATGGACTGCTGCTTTTCTGAAATGTTGAATGTGGGTGAAAGAATCCCCGACAAGAAAGACTTTTTAAAGTCATTTGACCCGAACAAACCCTGGTATCATCAAGTTCAAAAATGTTTTGCCAATAGCGGAAATTATAATTGTTCAAATAAAAAGACAAAGTTGGCTGAACTATTAGCACAGTCTTCACAAAACGTTCTACCTACAATTTATGCTCTATCTGAACTTATAAAAACTGTAAGAGAGGAGTATCCAGTAATACATCCAGATGATGTTACTTTACCTGAAATTCCTGGATTAACGTCTTTTAAAAAATAATTGGCCTAACCAATCAAATGCAGCCGACGCAGTAAACTGCGCGGCTGATTTGAGGCGTTATGCTATTGACATCCTTTTTCGGATTGACATTGCACACGGAAGTGTGTACACTTTAATGAAGAGATTGAAACTAGAAAAGGCACTTCGTGACCTCGGATGGAAGTTTCTGCGCCGTGGCGGCAACCACGATGTCTGGACGGACGGAGAACGTCAAGAAGCCATTCCCAGGCACCGAGAGATTAATGAGAAACTGGCGCGGGCAATTCTCCGGAGAGTTGCAAGGGCTAGGGGGGACAATTAACGATGCGCTTTTATGGGAAAGTATACAAGGACAAGAACTTTTGGCTGGCAGAGGTGCCGATCTTTGAGGCGATGACGCAGGGGAGGACCAAGAAGGAAGCTCTGGCAATGATCGGCGATTGGTTTGAGACAATGATTAACATGCCGGGTTTTTCAGTAACGATTTATCCTGGGAAAAAGGGCGAGTTCGAGGTTGGCTCCGAAGACGTTCGTGCGATGATAGGGCTTCTTCTAAAACGCCAACGGGAGGTCAGCGGTTTGTCTTTGGCTGAAGCAGCCGAACGTCTTGGAGCGAGATCACGCAATGCCTTTGCCCGGTACGAGCAGGGGACATCGGTGCCGTCCATAGAGAAACTGAATGACCTGCTTCGGGCTGTGTCGCCGGGCCGGGATTTTGTTCTGCGACAGAGCGTCGCCTCCTAAAATATTTCGGTAGTAATTGCCTAACTTTTGCTGCACCTGACGGTCGTATATCTTGTGATAGTTCATGCATCCAGCACCGCAGGTGAGCTTCACGTTCGGCACAACATTATTTTGAGGCACTATGGATAATTCAGATAATGATAAAATTCCAAAGGTGTTTATCTCATATTCACATGATAGTCCTTCTCATAAAAAATGGGTCGGTGAAATATCATCAAAATTAGTGGAGAACGGTATTGATGTCATTTTGGATCAATGGGACTTAGGCCTTGGAGACGATGTACCAAAGTTCATGGAAAATTCTGTAACAGTAGCAGATCGAACTCCAACAGGGACGTTCATAACTAAATAAGTAACTTGGCATAGTGGAGGCTTGGTGGTATATGCCAGTTCATGCCAAGACTAGGGCGACTGGATGCCCGCCCGCCTCGCCCGCCATCGCCTCGCTTGCAGGGAAGCTACAATGCCAGCACGCGCCTGCCAACGCCTGAGACAGCATTGAGCTTATGTGCCGACACCCGCCTGCCTTCGCCAGGTACACCGGGCAGGTCAAATGCTAGCATATTTGGCAATGGCGGGCAGGTCTCTGGCAATGGCGGGCAGGTGGCGGGCAGGCACCTGGGGTATTACGTCACGTTATCTTCCGCGGGATAGAGCGTCGCAAGATATTTTTGAACTATCTATTCAAGAAGCCGTCAAAAGATTCGAGCTGAAGCCAGGAGCTTGTTTTGCTACTTGACTGAGTTACTT
>JAUWXF010000287.1 GCA_030616475.1 Desulfobacterales bacterium | reverse complement strand
AGCCAGGCGATGATGATTAACGCGGGCACTGCGATGACCACCACAGACACAATTTTTTGCTTTAGTGAACTTTTGCGCATTTTCAAGGCCTTTTTCTTTGACAGGGCTGCCACGAATTCACACTCCTCGAGGAATTGCTCGAAGTTCTTTCCAAGATTCTCAAGCTCTTTCTCAAAATTAAATTCTCATCTGTTTCTCTTTGTTCCAGTATAAGTAAATGCCTTTCGTATCATCTT
Organism: Desulfobacterales bacterium; assembly: GCA_030616475.1. Classification (GTDB taxonomy): domain Bacteria; phylum Desulfobacterota; class Desulfobacteria; order Desulfobacterales. The sequence continues at coordinate 2,356 of JAUWXF010000287.1, read as the reverse complement.
TATATAGTTTCGTTTATCGATACCAATATCCTTGCCGCACAGACACTTTATCCTATCTTCTTCTTGTATTACCTCGTACCTTTTTGTAATCCTATCCTTATGGCACCTCAAAACTTCTCCCGGACCAATTTTGTCATATTTCCATAGCTTTTTTTTACAGGCTGCACATTTTATCGATAGCACAATAGATTTTGACTCCCTACAGGACTAATATCGAACTCACATACCCAAAAAAGCCATTATAAGGCCCTATTTGACCGGCACGCTCACCGCGCCTACGAAGCACTGCCGCAGGCAGAACCCCCGTCCTTCAGGGCGGGGTCAAGGGGAGCTATCGAAAAATGGTTATCTTCCTTACCGGGTGCGTAAGCCCGCGAAGCGAACCCCCGCCCTTGAGGGCGGGAGAGGCTTCACACAAATTCTGATGGTTTCTGTTGTGATGTCTGCTACTTGGCATGCTCCGACCCGCACAAAACCCATAGCAGTTTCTTCTGCAATGTCAGGCAGTTGGCGTGGTCCGACCCATTGCCTTAACATTGCTTTGACCACCTTACGATTTGAGCAACCATTTCCATGCGGGGATGATGCGGATGTCGCCGCTTTCTATTTTGATTGTGGATTCCTCGCTGATATTGATCAATAGGAGATGGGCGTCAGGCATAGCGGAACCCGCCTCATACAGCGCCCGGCACTCGCGCTCGCGGGTTATGGGATCGCTGATGTCTGCCGAGACCTGAATCGCCTCTACAGTTCCGTTTGGGCTACCTGCGACAAAGTCGACCTCATACCCGGACGCCGTGTTCAGGTAGGCAGTCTGCGCATGCCGGCGGCACAGCTCCATAAACACGCAGTTTTCAAGAAGATGACCAATATCCGGTTCGCGCATCAGCGAGTACGACGCGGCCAGGCCGGTGTCGATGACATAGGGCTTAACGGGGTTGACCATCCGCTTGCGTTCAGATTGCGTGTATATATGAATTGTACGAACAAGAAAGGCATCCTGAAGGTGATCCAGGTATTCGTGCAGCGTCGTCTTGGCAACCCTGATCCCTTGCGACTTAAGCTGGTTGTAGAACTTGTTCACCGTAAACGGCGAACCGGGATTTCTTAACAGATGCCGGATAAGCTTTTTTAACACCCCGATGTTCGTAATGTTAAACCGGTCAACGATGTCGCGAAAGAGGACGGTATTTACGTAACCTTGCAGCAAAAGATGCCGATCTGGTGGTGACAAGCCCTGGGCCTCGGGGAAGCCGCCGACGGCCAGGTATTTTTGCAACTGATTTTCCAACATGGACCGCATCTGTTTGTTGATCTTCCGGTGTGACCGGGGGATGTCGATGTTCTGGGCCTTCAAGAATTCCCGGTAGCTATAAGGATAGATAGCTGCTTCAACCGAGCGTCCCCGCATGGACGAAGCGATTTCTCGACTCAGCATCTTTGCAGAAGAACCACTAACATAGACCTGGACATTCTCAGCATCCATCAAACGTCTGACATACTTCTCCCATCCTTCAACCAGTTGGATTTCATCAAAGAAGAAGTGCACTTTGTCTGAACGGTTTTCAGGAAACATGACAAAGTATTCATCCGAAATCCAATGCAGATCATTCAAGGTCATGTCTGATAGGCGCTCATCCTCGAAGTTGAAGTAAACGAGCCTTGACCGGTCCACGCCTTGTTCCAAACAACGCTTCATTGTCTGGTACAGAAAATAGGTCTTGCCCGTTCGGCGCATGCCGATAATGGCATAGGCTTTGTTGGGAATTTTCGGGAGTCGGCATTCCCGCTCAATCAGTTCCGGTAGATCCATGGTGACTGCATCGGCCAGTCGCTGTTGGATGATGGTTTTCATCACCTATTCCTTGTAGTCAAGAAAACGATCAATATTATTTGTCCTTATCTATAAGGATAGATAATATATTTTTATGCCGTATGTCAAGGATAAATATCATTACTACGGGGCAGGCACATGCACATGGGACAGCAATAGGGACGTTCATAACTAAATAAGTAACTTGATATAGTGGAGGCTTGGTGGTATATGCCAGTTCATGCCAAGACTAGCGCGACTGGATGCCCGCCCGCCATCGCCCGCCATCGCCTGCTTGTCATCGCCCCGAAATCGCACGCAGCCATGGCAACCTGCCCGCCATTGCCACGAATGCCGGCATTGAACCCGCCACATGTACCTGGCGATGGCAGGCGGGTGGCGGGCAGGCACCTGGAGTATTACGTCACGTTATCTTCCGCGGGATAGAGCGTCGCAAGATATTTTTGAACTATCTATTCAAGAAGCCGTCAAAAGATTCGAGCTGAAGCCAGGAGCTTGTTTTGCTACTTGACTGAGTTACTT
>JAUWXF010000270.1 GCA_030616475.1 Desulfobacterales bacterium | reverse complement strand
TGGCTAAATCGTAACAAAAACAACCGCGCTTCTTGCCGTCTGGTTAATTGATTTGTTATATTTTCTCATTTAATTCAATAGGTATCATCTTTTTTTGACGTCTTGAGATACCGGTAGTGTCTAATAATCCTACCACCTTTCCCTGAATATGAAAATCCCCATCTTTGACAACAATAGACTCCATCCCCTTATGGGCGGGCCGGAGCTCCACATGACGTTTCATCTTGTAATATTTCTTGATAGTGGCCTCATTGTTGACTAGCGCCACCACGGTCCCTCCCTTTTGGGCTGTTGGCTGTTTTCTGACCACCACGAAATCCCCGTCCAGTATCCCATCCTCTTTCATGGAGGCCCCTTTGACCTGGAGCACGAAGTAATCTCCACTGCCTATCATTGATGGAGGAACTTCAATGACATCCACGTTCTCGACTGCCTCGATCGGTTTTCCGGCCGCCACCCTTCCCAGGAGAGGAAACTCGAATCGCCTGGTTTCCACGGGGCTGATCACCCGAATGGCCCGCTTCTGGTTCTTTTTCTTAGGAAGGCGGATATAGCCTTTCTTCTCAAGGGCTTTAAGATAGGTGACCACCGTGTTATAAGAACTGAAGCCGAAGTGGGAACAGATTTCGTCAAAACTAGGAGAGATCCCCCACTCTTCTATGTAGCGGGAGACATAAGCCAGGAAGTCCTTCTGTTTGTCCGTTAATTTCATGGTTGCCTCGTAAAATGCTAAGAGATTGAAGTCAGGAAACAGACTGTGGCCTTATACTGTAGATCTAACTGAAAGTCAACAGAAAAATGACAACGCTTCACACGATCTGGAAAACACAGGGTATTTTATGTCTGGCTGCCACTAAAAGCTTTTTACTTTCAATAAGTCGTACAATTTCCGAGACGTTGTGACCAGCGCGATGATGGAATTTGGGGTCGGTTACCAACACTTTCAATTGCAGCCGGCGTTGTTATCAAAACAGTCTTTACGAAGATGAATAATCACGATATAGTAACGTCAAAACCATGGCTTTCTTGGGATAGGTTCAGGCATTTTATCAAGGAAAGAGGGCGGATAGTATGCGATTTCTATTGTACAACATACGCTACGGAGCAGGGATTGGGAGGCGCTTTCACCTGCCTGTGCCTTACAGCGGCTATTTAAAGCGCACCAACGGAAATTTGAACAAAATAGTGGGTTTCATAAGATCGGTGAATCCGGACATTATTGGATTGATTGAGGTGGACAGCGGGTCTTTCCGTTCGGAAAAGAGCAACCAGGCTGAAGCCATCGCCGGAGAAATGAAACACTATTATATCTATCAATCGAAATATTCCACTACTTCAGTGGCGCAGAAAATTCCCGTGCTGAATAAGCAGGGCAATGCGATTCTGACTAGCCGGGAGATTAAATCCCAAAAATTTCATTATTTTCGTGAAGGTGTCAAGCGTCTTGTAATGGAGTTGGAATTAGAGGAATTCACGATTTTCCTGGTACACCTGTCTCTTAAATTCCGCCATCGTCATTACCAGCTTCAGGAACTTCATTCAATGGTCAAGGATGTTAAGAAACCGGTCATAGTTGCTGGAGATTTCAACGCATTATGCGGCGATCGGGAACTGCAATTATTCCTTGCCGCCACAGGGTTAAAAAGTGCCAATGGGCAAGGGAAACCCTCCCATCCCAGCCGGTCCCCGCGAAGACAACTCGATTACATCTTTTGCAGTCCGGAGATAAGGGCGACAGGTTTTCAGGTACCTCCGGTTAGACTATCCGATCATATGCCGCTGATCTGTGATTTTGAGATCGGCACTCATTTGTGATTTGCAATACAACTTGCTAACAAAATCATTTCAAGCTAGGCAGAAGCTCGAAGAGCGTGGAAGATCATTCCCGGCATTATACCAAATAATTGCCAATTCGGACGAAAGTGCTTCTTTTGCGACAAACATTACGACGTTGTCATACCGCCTGGAATTTCCAAAAGATTCTGGCTCAAGAAACCCTCTTCGGCGGGGGAATAGATATAACCAACCGCTGCAATCTGCGCTGCAGCCACTGCTACTGGTGGCGGCAGAAGAAAAATCCGGATCTGGACGATAAGCAGATGGTGGAATTTATGAAAAAATTGCGGCGCAAAGGGTTAAAGATTGTTTACCTGTTAGGAGGTGAACCGTTGCTGCGACCGGAAATCTGTGCGGAAGCCGGAAGGATCTTTGACTTTGTTATGATCTTTACCAACGGTACCCTTGGATATCCTCCGGTAAATAACGCTCTGTACTCCCTTTCTATTGATGGGCCAGAAGCAATTCATGACAAGTTGAGGGGCAAGGGAATTTTCAGGAAGGTCACCGACATACTGGATCAGCAATCGACAAAAGTCATGATTCACGTTACCGTATGCCAATCAAACCGCTTTCACTTGAGAGAAACGATAGAAAACTTCATTCACCGCAAGAATGTACGAGGAATCCTTTTCTGCTTCTATTGTCCCAGCGTCTCCCCCGATGATGATAACAAAGAGGCCATCTCTCTAAAGGAAAGAGATGGTGTGGTGGATGAAATTGTTGGCTACCGCCAGGAATTTGGCGAGAAAATTTTCTTCACCCAACGGGTTGGTTATTATGTAAAAACTGATGGAGGGCTGAACTGCTGGAATTCAGTTGAGAAATGTATTACCAAAAAATTGTTTGAATTCTACGCCGCCGACGGTCAATATAAGTATCACTGTGCTTATGGAGCCGAGGCTGACTGTAAGCATTGCGGCTGCAGCCAGGTTCCGCTCATGCACGCCATAAAGGATGGGGATTTTGAAACCTGCAGAATGTCTTACCGCGATTACTGGGAGATGCCCTACAACCATTTTGTGGACTACATGATAAAGTATAGAGCAAGAAAAAAAGTGACGGCTTCGTAAAAAGTCCATCTGCGGCGTTGTGCTTCATCCCCGCCCTGTTAAATGAAGGGCACCCATCTCAAAAGGTGTTGGATGGCAAGGTTTCTTGGAAACACGAACAACAAATGGGACAACTATTTAACAGGGTAAATCATTGCGACGTA
>JAUWXF010000122.1 GCA_030616475.1 Desulfobacterales bacterium | reverse complement strand
GTTTCAGGTTTCAGGTTTCAGACCCGCCTGCCAACGCCTGCGTCACAGCGAGGTTACAATGCCCGCATACACGGCAATGGCGGGCAGGTCTTGCGTTTCTTGCTCCTGACACCTGACACCTGACACCTGACACCAAAAAGTACGAACAAAAGAATTTATCTCTTGGCGCCCGCATTCTTGAAAAGTGTAAACCGAGGAATGAAGGATGCCAGAAATCTTTATTAAACATCACTGGCCATGTCAATCCATTATTGCGGCTGGAGGCCCCTCCCTTTTCAGGGAACCTCACATTTTGTAACATTTTAGTTCTTTGAAAACATTACGCTCACTTTTTCAATAGGCTAAATTGATACCACGTTTTCAGGAAGGGATAATCTCGGATGTTGATAGAGATTGAAAAGTCTGATAAGATTAAAATTTTGTATATAAAATCGCGAAGCGATTTTATGACTTGATACATGTTGTTTCATGGTTTGGGCTTAGGAAAGCTGTGGGGGGTATTGGTGCATAGAAAATGGGAGGGAATATGATTGTCAGGTTCTGGGGGGTACGTGGTTCTCTTCCCGCACCCTTGGGTCCTCAGCAGCTCAAAGAGAAGATAATGTGGGCTCTAAAAGGGGCGTCTGATCGTGATATTATGGACGAGCGGGCAGCAGAACACTATGTGGAAGGACTTCCCCTGCACATAAAGGGAACATATGGCGGTAACACCTCATGCGTTGAGTTGCACTCTGAGGATAGCACGATCATCTTTGATGCGGGCTCGGGTATAAGGCTGCTCGGTCTGCACCTTATGGACGGCAGATTCGGCCAGGGGGCCGGAACAGCCCATTTATTCTTGAGCCACACCCATTGGGATCATATACAGGGGTTTCCCTTTTTCCTCCCGGCACATGTCCCCGGGAACAGAATCATTATCTACAGCCCGCATCCCGACATAGAGAAACGTTTCTCTATGCAGCAAGGCCCCTCGTATTTCCCTGTTCCGCTCAAGACCATGCAGGCAGACATTGAGTTCGTTTCACTTTCAGAAGGGCAAAACGTGGCCATCGGTCAGGTTGATGTTACAAATATCAAATTGAACCATCCTGGTGAATCCTTTGGCTACCGGGTCAAAAAACAAGACGCCTCATTTGTGTATGCCACGGATACAGAGTTCACCAATCTCTCTGAATCGGACATGGAAAAGTACAAAGGCTTCTTTTCCCGGGCAAAGGTTCTGGTATTTGATTCGCAATATACCCTGAGGGAGGCCCTGGAAAAAGAAGACTGGGGCCACAGTTCCTCCCTGACAGGTGTGGACATGGCCCGCGATGCCGGGGTTGAGACCCTGGTTCTTTTTCACCATGAGCCCACGTATGATGATATTACCCTGAGGGATATTCTTCAAAGGACTCGCAAGTACGCGGAGCTACAGGGGGCAGACCAGACCTGCAAAGTGATCATGGCCTACGAGGGTCTGGAGTTGGTCGTATAAAATCGCTTCGCCCTGCCCGCCATTGCCAAGCACGCTAGCGTGTAAGCTGCATGCCGTACGGGGCGTTGGCAGGCGGGGATTTTATGTAACGCGGCTTCGCCGCTCGAAAAAAGGAAATTCCTCATAAACCCATTATTCCATCATTCCAGTATTCCATTATTCCAATTCTGAGCGAAGCGAACTAACTTATGGGTCAGACACATTGGAGAAAATTTGTTGGGTGCGCAACTTGGGCAGTCCTGTTTCTCGTTTTGCTTATGAGTTCAGTTGCCCACGCTCAGGCCAAAGCTAAAAAACACGATGTACCACCGGCAGTGCCGGTTAAGGTTGCACCGGTCGTTCAGGGTACGGTTTCAGAGCAAATCACTTTGGTTGGAAACACCGAAGCGATTGCCCGCAGTACGATTGCCGCTGAGGTGTCCGGATTGGTGAAGGACTTTCCGGTCCGCGAGGGTGATTTCGTTAAAAAGGGAGAGGTTCTCGTAAGACTCAAATCGACTGATCTTGTACTAGGCCTGAAAGCAGCAGTAGCTACCAGGGAGAAAGCTCGGGCGAGCTTGCTCTTTGCTGAAAAAGAGCTGGCCCGGCATACCAGGCTCAAAGATGCCGACAGCATTGCGGCAAGGAAATATGATGAGGCATTGTATCAGCATCAGTCCCTCAAACAGGAAGTCTTGCGTAGTGAGGCTGAAATCGAGCTTCTTAAAGATAACATCCGGAATAAGACAGTTGTTGCCCCTTTTACGGGTTTTATTGCCAAAGAGCACACCCAGGTGGGTGAGTGGCTGCCGGTCGGCGGGCCGGTAGTAACCCTTGTTGACCTGGCACACGTACGGATCACCGTGGATGTCCCCGAACGGTATGCCGTTCAGCTTCTTCCGCAAGACCCGGTCCGGATCCTGGTGGCAAGCATATCCGATGAACAATTTCTTGGTAAGATTTCTGCCATCCTTCCCGAAGGAGACACTCACGCTCGAACTTTTCCGGTGCGAGTGAGCCTGATCAACCCGGGCTTGAAAATCAGGGACGGTATGGAAGCAAGGGCTACCTTCAATCTCGGAAGCAAAAAGAACGCTCTCCTGGTGCCAAAGGATGCCATAGTAACAGCCGGGACCAACCGGCTGGTTTTTATCGTGGCCGGCAGTGTGGCTCAGCCCGTCAATGTCCGAGTCACTGGCTATTACGACGGCAATGTAGCCGTGGAGGGCCCCCTCAAGCCAGGGGATTACGTGGTCATTCGTGGCAACGAGCGCCTGCGGCCAGGACAGCCCGTGGAGATAATCAAGTGAACTAAAGTGAGCTAAAGTGCCTAAAGCCCGCCCTTCCCGCCCTGGTGCGACAGCGAATCGAAAATGCTGATGCTAAGCAAACCCGGTCTGGGCCAGGGGCGCTTCGTCCTGATGTAAGATATTAAGCTGTTAATCCAGGTCTGGGCCAGGGTGAGCTAAAGTTAAAGATGTGTCGATCAGGTACAGTCAAATTGCCACTGCCAAGACAGTGGCTTGTTTCATTAGTTCTGAAAGGGACGTTGGTTTAAGTGTCTAAACCTCAATGAGAAAGGAAGCTCCAGATATTGTGATCGATTTTGTCATAACTCAATATCAGTGCCATGGACAAACTTGTTTGTCCGTGTCCCTTTTCGACTCAATAGTACGAATTGCCGGTAACAGAAGAAGTTTAAAAAATACACCGGACTGGAATCATCGAAGTAGTGGACAGTTTTTGTCCTTCGTTGATTCATATCGACACCTTTTGCACGGACAAACAAGTTTGTCCATGGCACCATAATCACTTTAATAACCGGCTTGAATCGCATCACATTTGGGATTTGCAGAGACTTATGAATAGCTTTCTTGTCGGTATAACTCTAGGCACTTTAGTTCACCCTGGCCCAGACCTGGTTTATAATCATAATAGCCTGATCCGGGCAGGTAGCATCCTACACGCTTAGTAGACTGATCTGAGCACGTAGCGCCAGGGCGGGCTTTAGGCACTTTAGCTCACTGTCTCCTACCCATGAAACTCGTTGATACTGCTATAAAGAAGCCCGTGACCGTGACGGTAGGCGTTATCCTGCTGGTCCTCTTTGGTCTTATCTCGCTCTTCAGGATTCCCATTCAGCTCACTCCCAACGTGGACATCCCTGAGATTTCTGTGGAAACCGTCTGGCAGGGTGCAAGCCCATTAGAAGTGGAACGAGAGATCATCGATGTGCAGGAAGACGAGCTCAAGAACGTGGAAGGGCTCGATGAGATGAAGAGTGAAAGCAGCGACGGTTTGGCTTATATCAACCTGCTGTTTGAGATCGGCACGGATCCGGATGCAGCCTTGCTCAAGGTTTCCAATAAGCTCGACCAGGTCAAGAAATACCCCGACAACATGGACAAGCCGATTATCAAGTCAGGAGGCCGGCACGAAACAGCCATTGCCTGGATGCCGTTGCGCGCCCTCGACGGATACAGGGGCGTTTTGAGCCATGAATACGATTTTTGTGACGAGTACGTAAAACCTCGCCTGGAGCGAATTCCCGGTGTGGCTTCAGCCAACATTTACGGGGGACAGGAGCGCGAACTTCAGGTGATCGTCGACTCAGACGCCCTTGCTGCCCGAAACGTTACAATCCCGGAGGTCATGCGGGCCCTGGATGTGGAAAACAGGAATATCAGTGCCGGGGACTTTGACGAGGGAAAGCGGCGATATATTGCCCGCACGGTGGGTGAGTACAAGACCCCTGAAGATGTTGCCAGGGTGATAATCAAGCGGGTTAAAGGGGTTCCCATTATGGTCGGGGACGTAGCTCGCGTTTCCCTCGGCTACGAAGATATCAATGTGGTTGTTCGGCATGAGGGAACCCCTACCATTGTCATGAACGCAGTCCGCCAAACCGGTTCCAACGTCTTGGTTGTGATGAAGAGGCTGCGGGAGGCCCTTGCTGAACTGAACAACGGCATCCTGAAGGATCGCGGGCTGTACGTCGAGCAGGCTTATGATGAGACCAGCTATATCCACGGCGCCATTCGACTGGTGAGGCAAAACATCTTTGTTGGCGGGACCCTGGCGATCATTGTACTCCTGGTCTTTCTGCGAAACTTCGCCAGCACCTTGATCGTTTCACTTGCCATCCCAATCAGTGTGGTAGGGACTTTTCTCTTAATGAGCCTGTTCGGACGCAATATCAATGTGGTGAGCCTTGCCGGGATGAGCTTTGCGATCGGGATGGTGGTGGACAATTCCATTGTGGTTTTTGAAAATATCTTTCGTCACCGTGAGATGGGAAAGAGCCGGCGCGAGGCTGCCTATGACGGCACGGTCGAGGTTTGGGGCGCGGTTCTCGCAAGCACCCTGACCACGGTTGCCGTGTTTCTTCCTGTTATCTTTGTCGAGGAAGAGGCGGGCCAGCTCTTCCGGGACATTGCTATTGCCATAAGCAGCGCTGTGGTACTAAGCCTGTTGGTATCGATTACGGTGATTCCGACCCTTTCTTCCAGGATACTCGGAAAGGTCCGGCGCACTGAACCCTCACGCAGGCGGTCATGGTCCCTCTATCGCCTGGCATCCGGGTTTACCGACAGGGTTACGCGATTCGTCTACTGGATGTGCGGTCGGATCTCTGCACGCCTCGGATTGGCTGTCCTGATGACAGGCCTGGCCATCGGCATGGCCTGGTTCCTGATGCCGAAAACCGAATACCTGCCGGAAGGAAATCGGGAGCTCCTGTTCGGGATTCTTTTGCCTCCGCCGGGATACAATCTCGGAGAGCTCGATGAAATCGCAAAGACCGTAGAAAAGGATATCCTTCCTCTGATAGCGCATGAGGGTGAAAGCGAGTTTGCAAGGAAATTGAACCTTCCCACGGTGAAGAATTTCTTTTTTGTGGCCTGGGGTCAACAGGCTTTTTTTGGAATAGTGTCAAAGATCCAGGAAAGAACACGAGAGCTGCTCCCTCACGTATACGGCGTGCTGAGAAGAATCCCCGGCATGATTGCCATTGTCCAGCAACCGAGTCTGTTTGCTCGCGGCATTGGGGCAGGGAGATCGATTGAGATAGAAATCAAGGGCCCGGAGCTGGAGCGACTGATTGTGCTCGGCCGGCGGATATTCGGCCAGGTGGCACAGCTCATCCCCGGCGCCCAGATACGTCCCATTCCAGGCCTCGATCTGGGTAACCCTGAAATGCGCATTCTCCCGAACCGGGATCGGCTCACCCGCCTGGGGATGACGACTGCTGACCTTGGCAGAACCGTGGATGTCCTTGTGGATGGTGCAAAGGCGAGCAATTATCGGCTTTATGGCGATGAAATTGACCTGGTGGTGAAGGCGGACGATGCCAAACTCAAGCGGACACAAGAGCTTGCCAACTTCCCGATCCAGACTCCCAGAGGAGAAAGGGTTACCCTCGGGTCCGTTGCCGAGATTCGCCTGGAAGAAGGACCCACCCAGATCAACCACATCGATTCGGAGCGCGCCATTACGATTCAGGTGATCCCCCCAACGGAGATCCCCTTGGAGACCGCCATGGCCACAGTCAGGGATCAGGTTGTTGGGCCCCTCAAGGCGAGCGGGGAGCTTGGGACCCTCTACCGTATTGACCTGAGCGGGACTGCGGACGACTTGACACGCACAAGGAGCGCCCTCCAGTGGAACTTCATTCTGGCCATTGTAATTAGCTACCTCTTGATGTCCGCCCTCTTTGAGAACTTCTTTTATCCCTTCATTATTATGTTCAGCGTGCCGCTGGCCGCAGCCGGCGGGTTTATCGGCCTCCTCCTAATAAACGTCTTTATCGCCTATCAGGCCCTGGACATCATTACCATGCTGGGCTTTGTGATCTTAGTGGGGATCGTTGTCAACAACGCGATCCTTATCGTACATCAGGCCCTTAACAATATGCGTTACGGGAATATGGCCTCTCGGGAGGCGATTCGGGAATCGGTCCGCTCACGTATCCGACCGATATACATGAGTTCAGTGACCAGCGTGTTCGCGATGCTCCCCCTGATACTGACCCCGGGGGCGGGGTCCGAGTTCTACCGGGGCCTTGGCAGCGTGGTGGTGGGCGGACTCCTGATATCCACGGTTTTTACGATCTTCCTGGTGCCTGCGCTCTTGAGTCTGGTGCTTGACGCGTCTGCAGCGATCAAGAAAGGATTGAGGGATTGAGGGATTGAGGGATTGAGGGATTGAGGGATTCAGGGATTGAGGAATTGAGGGATTCAACTTTAGGCACTTTAGCTCACTTTAGCTCACTTTAGGCACTCTGTTATTGACTAATGACCAATGACTACTTCCGAGATAGCAGCTAAGCAATGAGATGCCTATGTTGTCAAACAGGTCTAGAAAGTTGAAAACGTGGAAGTGCAAACCCGGCCAGCCTCTCCCGTTAGGTGCAACCATTACGCCTGACGGAGTGAACTTCTCCGTTTTTTCGCGAAATGCCACATCCGTCACTCTTCTCCTCTTTGAAAAAGCAAACCCAAAACCGATAGCTGAAATTTCCCTGGATCCCAAAATCAACAGGACCGGCGATATTTGGCATATTCTTGTCTTAGGCATGGACCCTTCCCTTTGCTACGGGTACAGAGCTGACGGACCATTTGACCCCAAGGGAAGTGGGCACTGGTTCGACAAGGAAAATATTCTCCTTGATCCCTATGCGCGGGCCTTAGAAGGAGGAGAGATCTGGGGAGGCCGGGATGGGGGACGGCGCTGTTGTATTGTTGACGATGATTTTGACTGGGAGGGCGATAGGCCGCTTAACTTGCCCCTCAAAGACAGTGTTATTTATGAGCTCCATGCGCGGGGATATACGGTTCATGAATCTTCGGGTGCCCAAAAGCGTGGCATCTACAAAGGTTTGATCGAAAAGATTCCTTACATAAAGTCTCTCGGGATAACGGCCGTGGAATTGATGCCGGTCTTTGAATTCAATGAGCTGGAAAACAAGCGGGTCAACCCCAAGAGCGGTGAGAGGCTGAAAAACTTCTGGGGTTATAGCACCATGGCATTTTTTGCCCCAAAAGCCTCTTATGCCTCAAATGGTTGGGACGGAAACCAGGTGAAAGAATTCAAGGAGATGGTCAAGGCATTTCACCGTGCAGGCCTTGAGGTGATCCTTGACGTGGTTTTCAATCACACGGCAGAAAGTGACTCGGACGAGCCGACCATTAGCTTCCGCGGGCTGGATAATACGATTTATTACACCCTGGATCCGGAATCAAAAGATTATCTGAATCTTTCAGGCTGTGGAAACACGGTAAACTGTAACCACCCTGTGGTTCAGACCTTCATCCTCGATTGCCTTAGGTACTGGGTCATGGAGATGCATGTGGACGGGTTCCGCTTTGATCTGGCCTCCATCCTCCGCAGGGATCACAAGGGTGAACTGCTGCCGGGCCGCTCACTGATTGATGCCATAGAACAGGACCCGGTGCTTGCCCACACCAAGATCATTGCCGAGGCGTGGGACACACAGGTCAATCAAGTTGGTGGGTTTCCCGGACGCTGGGCTGAGTGGAATTCACATTACAGGGACGATGTCAGGCATTTTGGCCGGGGGGATAAAGGGATGGTGCCTGTGCTTGCTACCCGTATCGGAGGAAGCTCTGATCTCTATCAGGCAAGCGGCCGCCGTCCTTATAACAGCATCAATTATGTAACCTGCCATGATGGTTTTACACTCTATGACCTGGTATCGTATGACAACAAGCATAATGAGGAAAACGGTGAAGACAGCCGGGACGGGAGTAACCAAAACTTCAGTTCAAACAGCGGCATTGAGGGGCCTACAGATAACAGTTTAGTCAATGCCCTGCGGTTGCGCCGCATTAAGACCTTTGCAACCATCCTTATGGTCTCCCATGGCGTCCCCATGATCCTGGCGGGAGACGAGTTTGGTCGAACCCAGCAGGGAAACAACAATCCTTACTGCCAGGACAATGAGATTAGCTGGATCGACTGGCACCTTGCAGAAAAAAACGCAGGCCTGCTCAGGTTCTTCCGCAAGGTGATCGCCCTGAGAAATCGACATCCTGTATTTTGCAGATCTCATTTCTTAACCGGTGAAGACACAAACTTCGATCAACACCCTGATGTGAGCTGGCACGGGCTTGAAGTAGGCAAGCCGGACTGGTCTGAAGATTCCAGGGTGCTTGCCTTTGTCCTGGATGGCTCTGAACTTCCACATGAGAAAATGGATGATGATTTCTTTGTGATCCTCAATGGAGATCAGGTGAAACACAGCTTTGAGGTTCCGCCGCCTCCGGCAGGCAACGAATGGTTTCGCATCATAGATACCGGCAAGCCCTCGCCTGAAGACATCCTGGATGAAGATCAAGGAAAACCGGTCGTCCTTGAAAGAAAGTATCCTGTGCTTCCCTCCGCTGCCTTAGTATTCATCTCAAGAAGGCGTCAAACATAGAAGTTTGGTAACCGTTCACGGGATGGCATCCAGTATTTTGCTTGACATTTGAGTTGATCATCGAGGTGTATTATGTTGGCAGTCGTGAAAAAGCCCCGTACTAATACTACGCTATTCGAGGTCAAAGGAAATATCCCGGCTGGAGTCATGGAATATCTTCAACGAGAATTTGGACAGAACGTTGAGATCGTCGACGAGGATGAAGAACTCGTAAGTATTTTTGATACACACTGGTATAAAGGCATCAAGAAAGCCATAACTCCGGGAGATACGTTAAGAATTTACCGGGAAAATCGTGGACTGACCCAAACGGAGTTAGGGCAGAAACTTGGGAAATTCACACGGCAAAAGATTTCTGACATGGAAAATAACAAGCGTAGTATTAGTAAAGCCGTTGCCAAAAAGCTCAGCGAGATATTTGACGTTCCGATTGAGAGGTTTCTTTAGCATGGGGACGAAAGGGGACGTTCTTAACTATTTAACTTGATAGTATAGGAATTTCCTTTTTTAAGCGGCGCAGCCGCGTTATATAAAATCGCGAAGCGGTTTTATAACTTGATAATCTCAATTGGCTATCTATTCGGTTTGCATGCCGAGAAAATCACGAATAGATGCCCGCCCGCCTCGCACGCCCGCCATCGCCTGCTTGTCATCGCCCCTAAGTCGCACGCAGCCATGGCCATGGCGGGCAGGCCTGAGCTCGCGACCCGCCTGCCAACGCCTGAGACAGCATTGAGCTTATGTGCCGGCATCTCTGGCAATGGCGGGCAGGTGGCGGGCAGGCTCCGGGAGCCCTCCACCACATCATTGCCAGGGAATTGAAAGAAGGCGAATATCGGGCATCAATACTGCGGTCACAGCGTCTTGACGGCAAAAAGAAAAAACGACTGGCAGGATACGGACAAAATTCAGGGGATGTTTTGCGAGAATTTTGTGGAAAGTGTCCTTAAACTAAAAATTTCAGTTCCGGCTGTCAGCAAATCAGCAATGTGAGGCGAGAAGCTGGCAAAGGCTAGAAAATATTCGCTGGTTGGGTAAACTTAAGTTAAAAAGTTAACTACGTCCCCATGGTTCATGATTGCCCAATGGGCTAAATTGATACGACTAAAACATGTCAAGAGTGTGGACCTGATACCGCTTTTGCGCACTTTCCAAAGGACGTAAACAAAGCGAATCGTTCTACCGAAGAGGTTTTTCGCGCAGTGGAGATGGAAGCCGTACAAGAACGGAGGGAATCGTTGTGAGAATCGTTGCGTTTGGCGATATTCGGTAGTGTCACCTAATCGTTGTTAATTTTTTCTTGCACCACTTGTCCTTTTAGGATAGGGTTAAGAATCCGCAAATCTCGACAGGAGGTGCAAGATGGTAGAGCTTTCCATTTTTTTCTGTCCAAAT
>JAUWXF010000006.1 GCA_030616475.1 Desulfobacterales bacterium | reverse complement strand
AGGTTTCAGATCTCGCGTTTGTCGCTCCTGACACCTGACACCTGACACCAAAAAGTAGGAACAAAAGAACTTATCTCTTGGCGCCCGCATCCTTGATAAGTGTAAACCGAGGAATGAAGGATGCCCGCGATTTTATAGAATTCGCCGCCTTCTGCGGGACTTTTCTGACAGGATTTACATGATTTACATGATTTTATCCTGATCATCCTGTTTATCCTGTCAACAAAAAATTAGTTACCGTACCACCAGGACCGAACATGGGGCGTGGGCCACGACCCTGCCGGCCACACTTCCCACCATGAATCTGTCGAGTCCGGTGATGCCTCGGTGTCCCATCACAATTAGATCTGTCTTTGATTCCTCGGCATACTTTACAATGTTGTCTGCCGGAGAGGCCCCTATCTCAACTCTGGTTTCAGGCCTAAGGCCTGCTTTTTCAGCCACTTCGCTGGCCTTATTTACAGCCCTTCTCGCCTGATCCTTGAATTTTTCCGCATAGCTGATGGGAATCTCCTCCACATCCTGGAACTCCAGGGCCACGGACATCACTGTCAATTCCGCACCTTCTTGCTTAACAATGCCGATGGCCTTGTCGAGCGCCTTTAACGCAAACTCAGAATTGTCCACCGGAACCAAGATCTTCATACCTTACATCCCTCCTTTCTTTGCTGGATTTTGCGATATACCTCCTTTGGACCGGTTACATGAGCAATATACGTGCCGCCTACCATAAAATCTCTTGACGAGTGCAAGAATAGGTGATAATCGAGCCATTGCAAGATGTTGCGAGAAAGGGTTTGAAATAGGAATCATTGCGTCTTAACATACTGATTTTATGGGGTTAAACAATGCGAATTCTTGCTCGTGATTACGGCCCGTTCAACCTGTCCTGGATGGGCCAGGGTTTTAAGACCTGGCGGCTGCGAACAAAACTTCTGGTAGCGTTGATCCCGTCCGTGGTCTTTATTCTTGCTCTGACAGGTTACATAAGTATCTGGTTTTCAAGTAGATTTTTAGATGAAGCGATAGAGAGAAATGTGAGGGTAAAGACACTGGCCCTTGCGCACGAATTTGAACTTTTTTTTGCAAAGTGTAAAGAAGACCTCTTGATTGTCGCGCAAAAACCGATTGCGAGACCAGAGATGGTCAATTTCTTTCAATCTCGTAATAACATTAGAGGGGTCGCATACAGGGAACTGGCGTATATCTCGCAAAAGGGGAAAGGCCATATCTTTACAGTAGCTACCGGGAACCATGTCTCTGTTATTCCGGCCGAGCATGTGGCCATGATCAGCCCGAGCCCTTTCCTTTTTCCCGACAACGTCAGCCAGTTGAAGAATGGAGAGGTCTGGATGTCAGACATCATAGAGGTCGTCTATCCTTCTGGACCGAAGAGCCTGGGGAACCGTAAGGAATCGGCCAGGATCATTCGGTTCGTTACGCCTTATTTTGACGAAGATAATTCACCGAAGGGGTTGTTGCTCCTATCTGTTGACGCCTGCCATCTTATGGAGATACTCTCTCAGATCAATTCTCCGCAATCCCCTGTGTTCGCCTATGCCGGGGGGCCGGGACAGACACATTGCTATCTTTTTGACAAAGAGGGATCGATTCTGTTTCACTCACAGGAGACCCCGGGGACCCTCATCAAGAAGCAGCCTGCTGATCCTGAAGCGCTCCAAATTGAAGGAGCCATGATTGGAAAGGCTGGTTTGGGATTTGTTTTCAGGCCTAGCTCTTTATACAAAGACTATTGGAGAATTGTAAAGGAGGTCAGCAAGGGGAAACATGGTGCGATGAAAATGATCGACCTAGAAGAATATCGCAACCCATCAAGCAATCTCCATTTTCACGGCTATGCCCCCATCCATTTTAACATTGCCTCTGATCGGAAGCCGATCGTCTTTGGCGGGGTTGTTCTGGTGAAGAGAAGCAACCTTACACTATGGGCCGGATACAAACAGATTGACGTCATGTTCCTCGTGACCCTCTCAAGCATTGTTATCATCTCCATTTTGATCTTTGGCCTGAGCCGGATCATTACCAGGCCGATTCTGGATCTGGCCGTAGCGGTAAACCATATTCAACGGACAGGAAAGTTGCAGGAAATCATACTGTCTAAGTATGACGATGAAACGAGCGGCCTCCAGAGGGCGATGAACAAGATGATTGTTACTTTGAGAAAACAGATGGAAGAGATCCGGCTCAAAGACAAGAGGATCAAAAAGGAGAGCGAGAGGGAGAAGGCCCGGCTGGAAGAAGAGGTGAATGCCCTCAAGAGACGTCTCGAATCCCATGATATTGAAGAGATAGTTGGGTTTGGCCCGGTCATCGATGCTCTGAAAGCGGATATCTTGAGGGCTGCCTCTGTGGATGCCGACGTCCTGATCATTGGAGAAACAGGAACCGGCAAACAATTGACTGCCGAGGCGATTCACAGGCACAGCAGTCGAGCAGAAAGACCGTTTATTTCAATAAATTGTGGGGCGCTGGATGAGAATCTTCTCTTGGATACCCTCTTCGGCCACGTAAAAGGAGCCTTTACCGAAGCGAGGGCCGACCGCAAAGGGGCTTTTTTGGCTGCGGATGGAGGGACCCTCTTTTTAGACGAGATCGGAATGGCCTCACCAAGGGTTCAGCAGTCTCTTTTGAGGGCCATCTCCATGCGCAAAATCAAGCCCTTAGGGAGTGACGGCGAAATCGATGTGAATGTTCGCCTTATTACCGCATCCAATGTGGACTTAAAGGAATTGATTCAAGAAGGGGTTTTTCGGCAAGACCTTTACTACCGCCTGGAGGTCTTAACTATCCGGACCCCATCCTTGAGGGACCATAAGGAGAATATCCCTGTTCTTGTACGCTATTTCTTGAAACAGGCAGACCGCCTTATGAACAAGGAAGATGTAGGTTTGAGCAGGGGGGCCTTAGAAAGGATGAAGAATTATCATTGGCCGGGCAATGTCCGTGAACTTATGAATTGCATTACCCGCGCGGTCGCCATGGCGGAAGGAACACTCATATATGTTGATGACATAAGACTAGGAGGGCTGGAACCGGTTCGCTTTCCTAACAAGACCGCGGCGGGATATCAAGCTCAACCGGTCAGCCCTGAACCAGCGATTCAGGAAAGCGAGTTTATCCCCGCTGAACTTAATGCGCGACAGAAGAAGGCGTTCCCGTTCATCCTCCGCAAAGGAGAAATTACCCGTTCAGAATACCAGAACGCTACAGGGAACAACCTCCCATCACGGACAGCCCTTTACGACTTGCAGGATATGGTCAAAAGGGGTCTGTTGAAAAAGACCGGGCGTGGCCCGGCTACGCGCTATTGTCTCGCCAAATTGCCGGATTCTGCCGGATAACCGCATGCTTTGGCGAGATACAAGCGCACCTCAACCCCTCCGGCCTCCCGCTTGGAGAGCTATAGATCTTCACATATTTAATTTCAAAAAAATCCCCCTCAATCCCCCTTTAGAAAAGGGGGAAGTTTTGGGTTACCCTCTTTTCTAAAGGGGGTTAGGGGGGATTTCATAATGAACTGGTGTTACCAATGGCTTGCCCGAATTTTGAAACTATTTATCTGAAAAACTATAGGAGAGACCGGAGGCCGCGAATTTCGCTTCCTCTTCGCCCGCCGGATCAAGCCCGCGCTCCAGGACAATAATGGAATGACGTTCAGCCTTGAAACGGCCGACGAGAAAATCGCAGGCCTTGCGCGGGTCCGCGAACTCTCCGCAGGTAAAAATATCAACCGCGGCATAATTCCTTTCGGGCCAGGTATGTATGGCAAGATGGGATTCCGCCAGCAGCCCCACGGCCGTGACGCCCTGCGGGCTGAATTTATGACTGTTTAGACTGAGAAGAGTGGACAGTCCCTTTTCCGAAGCCTGCTCAACAGATGCCCTGACGAAACCTTCATCGTCGAGCAATTCATACGGACAGCCATATAATTCAAGAATACAGTGGATACCCGCAGGGGACCGGGTCAATTGTCTACCTCCATAGTCCGTTAATTGTGAAATCGACGTTTTTTGTGACAGAATGTTTTTTTGCGATACCCTGTCGATCCTAACAAACAAATTCAGGAATTGAGGAATTGAGGAATTGAGGAATTAAAAACGACCCGCACCATTCAATTCCCTGGCCCAGACCGGGGGGTTCCTCCAGGGACATTCTCGAACTCCTGTCGCGCCAGGGCGGGCCTAAATCCCTCAATTCGGAATCCCTTAATCCCGGTTTATCCGGGTTGGGTTTTTGGATGAGTTTGTTGGCGCCTTTGCGTCGCGCAATACGCGCGGGGCGACATTCACAGAGAGCATATTTCATGCCACAGAGCGCAGGTCAAGGATTTTTCCTCTGCGCTCTTTGCGTCTCTGCGGTGAGTAAAAATTCAGGAAAATGGTGGATTTGAAGCGTTTTGAGGCCGCGACAACCTATGTCATCACGCTGATGGTGGCGTATTGCAGCATCGTGTACGAACTGCTCATGGCCCAGACCTTGTCGGCCATCATGGGCAACACGGTCTTGCGCTACAGCACAACTATCGGTGTGTATCTGGCCTCGCTCGGCGTGGGCGCGCTCCTTTGCGGGCACTCAGAGAAAGGTTCGGTCCGGAGGCTCATCCGCATCGAGATACTCTTAACCCTCATTGGCGGCCTGTCCGTGATCATGATGCACATGCTCACTGCGGTGCAGCGCTATGCCGCCAATACCTCCCTTTTTTTTCAGGGCCCCACAGGCGAGCCGGTTCTGGCAGTCTCTTTTGTCGTACTCAGCCACCTGATCATTGTGGCCATCGGAATCTTGTCGGGCTATGAAGTGCCGCTGCTCATCGCCATGCGCAAGGCGGAAATACAGGCCCGGCAGGGCAGGAACCCCGCAACGGCCGTTAACGTGGTTCTGGGCGTGGACTATTTTGGTTCGCTTTTAGGCGCCATGCTCTTCCCCCTAATTCTCCTGCCGCGGCTGGGTATATTTTCGATCTCCTACCTGTCAGCGCTTCTGAACGGTTTCGCCTGCTTGCTTCTCCTGAGTTTCAAGCCGTGCCGGGGCAGGGCCCGACAGGCCGCGAAGATAGGGGTGCTCATCGGAGTCCTGCTCGTCCTCTTGTCCATGGTCGGCCGGACCGAGCAGTATTTTCTCAAGAAATTCTACTATGATGACAGAATTACCAACATCAGCTCACTCTTTAGTCCGTTTGACGACCTGGACGATATCATAACCTTTCGTTCGCCCTACCAGTGCATCCACTTCGTGCGGCGGCCGGACAACCCTTTTCTGGATTCGATTCTGAAGACATACACGGACAAGTTCAGAGCCGACCCGAATTTTCCCAAGGATATCTGGCTGTTCATGGAACATCAGTACCAGTTTTTCTCCAATTTTGAAGAGATGTACCACGAGTTCTTCGTGCATGCGCCCGTACAGTTTGATAAACCGCCGCGGCGGGTGCTGGTGCTCGGGGCAGGCGACGGCCTGGTTGTCCGGGAATTGCTCAAGTACGACGAAGTGGAGAGCATTACCGTGGTTGACATCGACCCTGTCATACTGCGGCTGGCCAGGGAATTTCCCATGCTTGTTCACATGAATCGCGATTCCATGTCCGACAGGCGGGTCAAACTGATACAAGAGGACGCCTTTACCTGGCTCAGCCGGTGCAGGGAAAGATTCGACGGGATTTACTGCGACTTCCCAAACCCCATCGACTTCGATCTATCCCGCCTGTTCAGCCGCGAGTTCTATTGCATGATTCGACACCATCTTGCCGATGGCGGCTTTGCGGCCGCCGACATCCCCGACCCCGCCCTATGGGAAAGGTATTACAGCACCTTCAAGGCGGCGGGTTTCAAAACCATACTTCCATACGAGGTCCGGTTGGAAAACGACAACCCCGGGCTCATGGAAATTGCGGAAGAATTTGCGACAATGGGCGGCCTATTGGAGGTCAAGGACACGGAAAAGGAGCGCCAATTCTTTTACGACACCGTAGTCCGGAGGGTGGTTGACAACGTGAGCCAGCGCTTCGTCTTCCTGAGGGCCGGCAAGAGCGTTATAAGCAGGCGTTACGCGGACCACAAAATTCCCCTTCACGTGTTCAACGCCAAACGTTTTGCCCTGGCAAGCAATGTCGCGCACGACGCCAGCTTCAGGCCTGAAATGGTCAACTCTATTATTCGGCCGACTATTCCGAATGTCAGCTTCAACTCGATCTTTGAGCTTAACAAGCCGGGCTAAACGTCTCGGAATTTGCTCAAAGCCGAATAATTGTAGGGGCGACTTTATGTCGCCCGCCAGAAAATTCGGGCGAGGTAAACTCGCCCCTACAGAAGCTTATGGGTAAGGATTAGCTTTTCCAAAGGGGGATTTTTTCGTTCAACGTGGGGTCTAAGCTAAGGGTCAGGCCTTGACCTGACCCCTTGGCCGCCCGAAAAAGTCTATTTTTTCCTCTTTAGTGCTTTAAACATGTAGATCCCAACAGCGGCAAGAACTACTCCCCCTACAGCGACCAGAAGAAGAACGTCGGTTGACATTACCCATCACCTCCTTTCAAGTTACCACCCCCACCCCCCGCCTGCCCCCCGCCTGCCAGCGCCACGCTCGCCGGACAACTGCAATGCCGGCAGGCATGGCAATGGCGGGCAGGTGCCCTCCCCCTTCAAGGGGGAGGGTTTGGGAGGGGGTGAAAATTTGGTTCAAAAACGATCTTTTCTAATAGGCTCTGCAACTTTTCCAGGACAAAAGGTTTGATTAACAAGGGTGCACTTTTGGGTTTTGTTGATGAAGAGGGATAGGCAGACATATAAACAAATTTTGTTTTAAGCTTTCGTTGCCTGGCCCTCTTTCTCAGCGCAAATCCATCCATACCCGGCATCTCAATATCGGTAATGACCACATCATACGGATTGCTTTTCAGTTTTGACCATCCTTCGAGGCCATCAACCGCCTCATCTACATTCCATCCATTTGAAGTAAGGTATAACACCAATGAATGTCGAAAATTCTTATCATCATCCACGACCAGTATCTTCATGCCACGCTAACCCGGACAAGCCCGCCCGGCATTCGCCTGAGGCGTAGCCGATGGCGGACGGGCCGGAATTCAGGAATTGTGAATTGAGGAATTGGGGAATTCCTTAATCCCTCAATTCCTCAATCCCTAAATTTAATTGTTAAGTGTTGGAAAACAGAAAAAGACACGAATTTCACAACGAACTACCGTCTTTAATAATAATATCTACAACCTCAAGATTCGTGCCACAATATGTGCTCAGGCCTAATAGGCTGATATTACAGCATATTGCTTTATGCTGAGTGGAGTGTCCGTCTATTTTTGTTTCAAAATGAGACTGCTGAAAACAGATGGAAGGATCAATTTGAGACGTTAAAAGGGAATGTTGGAGGATGTGGCATGTAGAATGTCACAATTGAGTCAAATAGGCATATCCATTTTCTGTCGTCCCTACAGGACTTTTGGATTTGTGTTCAACTCATCCCGGCAATAAATTGCCAGGCTATTCTCAAATGTCCCTAACGGGACAAATCATACTACCTCCCCCAACTGGTAGATGCGCCCGTCAAAATTGGGCAAACTATTTCGGGGGAGTGCCCACCTTATATTCTTTCAATCGGCGGTGCAGGGTGGCCCTGGATATCTTAAGGATCTCGCAGGCCTTTTTCTTCTTCCATCCGGTTGTTTCCAGGACCGAAAGAATATAGCTTTTTTCAAGTTCGTCCAGACTCGCCGGCTGTTCCAGTGAGTAGATCGGTTTTGTCTCTTCCTGGATAAGTTTCTGAAAACTACCGGGCAGGTCTTCCATGTCGATGCAGTTTTTGGCCGTAATGGCCACGGCGTAACGGATGGTGTTTTGCAATTCCCTGACGTTTCCGGGCCAGGAATACCCCAAGAAAACTTCATATACCCGGGGATGGATCATGTCTATCTGTTTATTCATCTCTGATGAACATGCTTTCAAAAAGTGCCGTGCCAGAAGGGGTATGTCTTCCCTTCTGGCACGCAACGGCGGCAATTCAAAGCGGCAGGCATTGAGGCGAAAAAACAGGTCGTCCCGAAAGAGACCGGACTGAATTTCATGTTCAAGATCTTTGTGGGTGGCGGCTACGATTCTCAAATCAGCTTTTCGGGTGATGGTCTCCCCGAGCCTTCTAAATTCTCCGTTTTCCAAAAAACGCAATATTTTCACCTGGAAGGATAGAGGTGCATCCCCGATTTCATCTAAGAATATGGTGCCCCCGTCAGCCTCTTCAACCAGCCCTTTCTTGTGACTGGCTGCGCCGGTAAAAGCGCCGCGATTATGTCCGAACAGTTCGCTTTCCAAAAGAGTCTCGGGAAAAGCGCCGCAATTCAAGGCAACAAAAGCACTCTCTTTCCGGTGGCTCATCCGATGCAGGGCAGCGGCAATCAACTCCTTGCCTGTTCCACTTTCCCCAACCACTAACACACTGATATTTTGAGAGGCAATTAGAGAGACTTTTCGTAATATCTCCTGAAGCTCGCGATTTACAGTAATAATATTCTTGAAGTCGTACTTATCAATCAGAACACTTTGTAAAACACGTATGGTCGATTCCAGCTTCTGACGTTGTAATGCCTTGTCTGCGGCCAAAGTGATCTGATCTTCCGTAAAGGGCTTGGTAATATAGTCGCTGGCCCCCAACTTGATGGCGGCAACAGCACTGTCGATAGAGCCATAGGCGGTCATCATGATGATGGATGAGGTAGGACACAGTGCCTTGATCTTTTTGATCAACTCTAGCCCATCAATATCTTCCATAACCAGATCGGTGATAATCAGATCAAAAATATCTTTCTGGACAAGCTGGAGGGCCTCTTCCCCGGTGGCCGCTTCCTCAACCTGATGGCCGCTGAATTCAAAGGCAATCGCTATACTTCGGCGCACTCCCTTCTCGTCGTCCACAATGAGTATGCGGGCCATTAGTTCAACGCCTCAGAATTTCTACAGTTTAGTGAAAGCATAGGTCTTTCAGCGGTAAGTGAGCTAAAGTGAGCTAAAGTGCCTAAAGTGAACCAAAACTATGGAATAGAAACAGGATCATTAAGTCGGCTTTGGTCATTTTTTTACTCGGTCATTCCCGCGGAAGCGGGAATCCAGGTCTTGTTCCATATAGATTTCTGCTTTCGCAGGAATGACATTATATAGTGGTCCAAACAACGATCAATGCCAACTTTAGGCACTTTAGCTCACCCTGGCCCACACCTGGCTTATAGTCATAATAGGCTAATCCGGGCAAGTAGCGCCCCTGGCCCAGACCTGGATTACTGACTTGGTAGCTCATCATAATAAGCCGAAGCGCCAGGGCGGGCAGGGCGGGCTTTAGGCACTTTAGCTCACTTTACTTCATCTCTCCAGAGGCAACATAATGAAAACCGACGTACCTGCGCCCTGTTCACTCTTTACCTCAATATCTCCCGCGTGCTCCTCGACGATCCTCCTGGCTATAGCGAGGCCCAGGCCTAATCCCTTGGCCCTGGTGGAAAAAAATGGTTCGAAAATCTTTTTTGTGTGGTCCTGAGATATTCCCTTCCCATTGTCGTGAATGCCGATCTTGAAAAAGGGGTGATGATTCAGAGTCGCTCTTTCTGTGGTAATCGTTACCAATCCTTTCCCCCTGGCAGCCTGCAAGGCGTTGATAAGGGGGTTTTGAATGGCCGTTCTGATCTGACCGGCATCTACCTGCACCGGGGGCATGTCTTCAAAAAGACACTGAATCTGGCAGTCACCCATTAACTCCTTGTCCTTGGTCAACAAGGTGACCATCTCGGATAACAATTTGTTGATATCCGTGTTCGTATACCGGAGTTTCTTCGGGCGGCTGTAAGTCAGGAAATCGTGAACAATATTATTCAGCCGTCCAACTTCCTCGGCCATGATTTCCATAAGTTCCTGCTGCGGTCCGGCGAGGGTAACGCTTTTACGAAGGATGCTGATCGAATTGGACAGGGCACCCAACGGGTTGCGAATCTCGTGAGCGATGGAGGCGGCCAACCTCCCCATGGCGGCTATGCTTTCCGATTTAATGAGTCTCTTCTGGAAATCTATTAGCTTCTCTTCTGCTCTCTTGATTTCGGTTATGTCCTCTTCATAAATGGTCACAGAAGAGATCTCGCCATCGGGAGTAAAGGCCGGAAAGTAATTGTATTGAAAAAAACCTCCCAGAACCGGATGCTCTCTTTGCAAAGAAACCGTTGCATTTGATTCAAACACTTCGGGGAGTGGACACTTCCGGCATGGTTCTTTCCCCCGGTAAACAACCTCATAGCACCTTCGCTGCTCTGCGTCATCCAGACCGTAATCGGCCAGGAATGCCTTGTTCGCCTGAAGGATGCGAAACCGGGAATCGACGATAAAAATATGGGCGGTAATTGCATTGAAGGTAGACTCCCATTCTCTCTTGTCCTGGCATACCGTATCAAAAAGCCTGGCCTTCGCAATGCCAATGGCGATCTCTTCGCCGATGGACCGCAAGATTTGAATCTCTCTCTCCACAAATTCTCTCGGCATCCGGCCGGCCAGGCACATGACCCCGACCAGCTCGTCTCCGGAGTACAGGGGAAGGTTTACCATAGATCGTATGCCAAACTTTCTTAGCGTTGGTTGAAGGGCAGAAATCTTATTGGTTATGACCGGCCGATTTTTGTCGTCGGCTTTACCCAAGAAATATTCCGGCCGCATTTCACCAAAAAAGTCCTTCGGAATCTCTCCGGTTGCATCCTGATCTCCAAATGATTCCCACTCGTTTCTTTTGGGATCTCTTACGCAGACCCAAGCCACATCCATGTCTAACCAGCGTCGCACCTTTTTCACAGTTTCTTGACTTATACTTTGAACGTCCAAAGATCGGTTTACGGTATGGATAATACTGTTCAAAACCGAAAGTTCCTTAGCGTGTTGCGAAAACTCCTTCCTGACTTTATCTATGGTCTCCCTTTCATAAATGGCCCGCTCATCTTCGAGCTGTAAGAAGTCCCAGAACAGGTTGGCAGCGTCGTGATCCATGATGCGGATATGCCTTGGTTTGGAGTCGACTATCTCGTCGCGCACCACCCTTTTCCCGGTCACTTCTATGATTAAGTCAAGTGATTTTAGTCCATAAAAATCATGATAGTCGCTGGTCGTAAAAATGCCGTGCTTCCGCGCATATACGAGTCCCGGCGCCCGAGGATTGGGATCCGCCACGCCCAGCACATCCATCCGGAAGTTCTTAAACTTGTGTCCAAAGGTCATCTCCAAAAGGGCTTTGCACTTGGCACCGCCCCCGGCAATGGCCACATTCAGTGTCTTCAATGTGTTCAAGTCGAATTTATTCCTATCTTGATAGTATTAGTATAGGAGTTTCCTTTTGCTGCCTTGCAGGTATTCGTCAAAGGGTTGCGAGGGGTGGCACAGGCCAAGCTTTGCTTGCCTGTGCATATGCACGGGCAACCTCTGGTTAGCCCGTGGCACCCAGCTCGTTTAGCGCAAAGCTTCACTTCGTGTCGGTATTCGGTTGTGGGAGCAGCGTAACCGATAGACCGCAGACGTTAATTGCCAAGGAGCTCTTCTAGTTCACTTCCGTCCATTACTTCTTTTTCCATCAAAACCCTGGCCACTCTATCCAGATCAGAACGTCGTTCCATGAGTATTTCCCTGGCCTTTTGGTAGGCTCGGGTTACTATGTTGTGAACCTCTTCATCAAGTTGCATGGCCGTATGTTCGCTATATTCTTTGAGCGGACTGTATTTGGTATCCAGGAAAAGCGGCCGTCCTTTCTCGAAGGTAAGAGGACCCAATTTATCGCTCATCCCATAGGTCTGGACCATACTTCTGGCGATCTCCGTAGCTTCTTCCAAATCCCTCTGGGAGGCCGTCGAAACCTCTCCGAAAATGATCTCTTCCGATATCCTGCCACCTAACAGAACGGCTATTTTATCCAATAGTTCCGACTCTGTCAGGAGGTAGCGGTCTTCAGTAGGGAGATGGACGGTATATCCGAGAGCAGATATTCCTCTCGGAATAATGGAAATCTTGTGAACCGGATCGGCATTTGGCAACGATAAGGAAACAATTGCATGTCCTGCCTCGTGATAAGCCACGATCTCCTTTTCTTTAGGATTGATCAATTTGTTCCTCTTTTCCAGTCCGGCGGCCACCCGCTCAATGCCTTCTTGAAAGTCAGACATTTCCACGGCTTGTTTGTTCCTTCGTGCCGCCAGCAGGGCCGCCTCGTTGACGATATTGGCAATCTCTGCCCCCACCATTCCCGGTGTACTGGCGGCCAGCTTTTTGAAGTCCACATCTCCGGCCAATCTTACATTTCGGGAATGGATTCCAAATATCTGTTCACGTCCCTCCAGATCCGGCCGGTCCACTACAATGTGCCGGTCAAACCTGCCCGGTCTGAGTAAGGCCTGGTCCAGGATCTCAGGACGATTGGTTGCCGCAAGCATAATGACCCCTTTTTGGGCATCAAAACCATCCATTTCCGTGAGTAACTGGGTCAGGGTCTGTTCATGCTCTTCCGCTCCAGAAATGTCGCTACCTCCTCTCGCCTTACCCACAGCGTCTATCTCATCAATGAAGATAATGCAGGGGGCCTTCTTTTCTGCCCGGGCAAAGAGGTTTCTTACCCTGGCCGCACCGACTCCGGCAAACATCTCGACAAAGGCCGAACCAGTTATACTGAAGAAAGGCACATTAGCTTCTCCGGCAACCGCCTGGGCCAGCAGCGTCTTGCCTGAACCCGGCGGACCTACCAAAAGAACACCCTTTGGAATTCTGCCCCCGAGGTTCTGAAAGCGGGCCGGGGTTCTTAAGAATTCTATGACTTCCTTCAGCTCTTCCTCTGCTACAGCCAACCCCGCGACATCAGGGAAGGTGACGTTCGATTTCTTCTCGACAAAAAGGCTGCTCCTGGCGGATCCGAAACCTATTCTCCTGAAAAAGAAAAAGCCCGCCAGGATCAGTATACTGGCCGGAGCTATCCAGGAAACAACGGTCATAACCCAGCCATACCCGGACCGGGATTGGTAATGAACCCCCAGCCGATCCAGCTCGTCCACCAACCGGGGGTCTTCGACGCGATTGGTTGTAAAGGTATGTTCTTTCTGAATGTTCTCAATCGATTTATTATCCGGCTGAATACCTCTCATCATGGCCAGAGACTTGATACCATCGTCGGTCAATTCTCCCTCAATCCGGTTCTCATATACGATCAGCCGCTCTACGTTTTTTTCCTTCAGGAGCTTCTTGAACTCACTGTAAGAAATATCCTGTGATGGCCGTCCGGTGATATAGTTGTGAGCAAGGATGACAAGGAGCGCAGCCGCAATGAAATATAGAATGAAGGTTATCTTTTTCTTCACTTGAAGTTAGCTCCGCTTCGCTCCCTCCGGGGCGTAGGCCCCACGGGCCGGAGGCCGCAATTGGCCTGCCCTGGCGCACACTTCATATCTACAAGCATATAGCCAATTAGCCAGGTCTGGGCCAGGGTCGAGTAGTCGAGTGGCCTGCCCGCCATTGCCATGCACCTGCCCGCCATTGCCATGCACCTGCCCGCCATTGCCATGTGTGCCGGCATTTTAGCTGCCCTGCGAGCGTGGCGCTGGCAGGCGGGTGCCGGCATACTGGCAGTATACTGTGACAGGCGTTGGCAGGCGGGTTGAGTAGTCGAGTCGTGAGAGCGGCTTTTCAGCCGCGACCTTTTTAGAAACAAACCCGAAATCGTGGCTGAAATTTGATCGGGATTGCCCCACTATTGACCTAAGCTAGATTTATATATAGAATAAGTATATTTTGTTGTCGAGTCCGTTTTTGTTAGGTGGAATTATTACAAACATGTTCAAGAAACTCAACATATTCAGAAGAAGACCTCGGAAGTCCACTCCCTCAAAAGAAGACACATCCCGGGTTTTTCGAGTTAAGTATTCCTGGTTCAAGGAGTTGTTGGCTTCTAATACCGAGGTTCTGAACATTATCACGGACATGGGGGAAAAGCTGGAGGGCCGGCAGATCTTCGGTATGTCCTATGTACGGGCCAAATCGACACGCGCTGTATTTCACACCTTTCGTATGGTCAAGTGCCTGAATACCCTTTCAAACAACAAGTATGCCTCCCTATATGACGTCCTGGGAAAGATCAATGAAAAGATAAAAAAGGAGTTGGGCAAAAGGAAGGAAATCCCCTTGACTGAATCGGTTTTGCCCTATTCCGGGGTGACCAGGGAGATGGTGGATTGGGTAGGAGGCAAGAGCGCTAATTTGGGTGAGGTCTACAATCGCGTGAAGCTTCCCGTACCCCAGGGATTTGCCATCACCACCCACGCCTTTGATTCCTTCCTTGCCCATAACGATCTTGTCGATGAGATAAACAAGAGAAAAATGGAGCTCGACCCGGATGACCCGGAAACACTGAACCGCGTCAGTGAAGAAATTCAGAGGCTGATAATCCTGGCCCGGGTCCCCGCTGAACTGGAGAATGCCATCCTATGGGCCTGGGGTCGGATGGTCGAGGCTACTCCCCCGATGGGATCGACTGGTTCTTTTCCACGGGTATCGATGCGGAGCAGTGCGATCGGAGAAGACAGCGAACTCTCTTATGCCGGCCAGTACCTGTCCTCATTGAATGTCCCTTCGGATAAACTTATCCAGACCTACAAGTACATTGTAGCCAGCCTGTATACCCCCCGTGCGATATCTTATCGTCTCAACAAAGGGATTCGGGATCAGGACACTGCCATGAGCGTTGCCTGTATTCAAATGATGGAGTCCGTGGCCAGCGGGGTGATCTATTCCCGGCACCCGTTCAACCTGTTGGAAGATAACATCATTATTACTGCCGTATGGGGCCTTGGACCCTATGCTGTGGACGGCCCTATCACTCCGGACAACTACA
This sequence comes from Desulfobacterales bacterium, assembly GCA_030616475.1. Taxonomy (GTDB): domain Bacteria; phylum Desulfobacterota; class Desulfobacteria; order Desulfobacterales. The sequence continues at coordinate 40,938 of JAUWXF010000006.1, read as the reverse complement.
CGGTTGCCAAGGACGAGGCGCTGAGTATCCTTGAAACCAACATCTCCCACAAACCCGTCCAACTGATCAGTAGCCCGGGTGGCGGTCTCGTAGAAGTACCTGTAACCATGGACAAACAGGATAGACCCTGTCTCTCGCCGGAGCAGGTGCACACCCTGGCCGGTTACGCGGTCAAACTGGAAAAGCACTTCGGGTGTCCCCAGGATATCGAATGGGCACTTGACAGCAAAGGACAGCTCTTTGTGCTACAGACCCGGCCACTTCGAGTGGAAAGTCCTGAAAAGGACGGCCTCAAACAGACCGTGCCGAGATTGACCGGATATCCTCTGCTGGTGGAAAACGGGGCGGTGGCCTTTCCGGGTGTGGGATTCGGCCCGGCCTTTCATGTACGTTCAGAAGAAGACCTGTTGAGCTTTCCTGAAGGGGCGGTCCTTGTGGCCGAGCATTCGACACCGAAATTCGTGGTCGTCATGCAGAAGGCCCAGGCAATTGTTACGGACTCGGGGAGTGCGACCGGACACATGGCTTCCCTGGCCAGGGAGTTTGCAGTCCCCTCCATACTGAATGCCAGGGTGGCCACCGCGGCCATCTCCCCTGGTACGAATATCACAGTGGACGCCTATTCAGGAAGGGTGTACCAGGGTAAAGTTCCGGAATTACTTGCCATACAGACGAGCAGGGAACCTCACATGAAGGACACCTCCGTGTATCAGACTCTCAGGCGGGTGGCTGACCTTATCGTACCCCTGCATCTTTTGGATCCGAAGGCATCCTACTTTGCCCCGCACTCGTGCCAATCACTCCAGGACATCGTGCGGCTTGTCCACGAGGTATCTTACACCGAGATGTTTCAAATCAGCGACCTTGTTTCCAGCAAAGAGGGAGGCGCTGTGAAATTACATGCCCATATTCCCCTGGACCTCTACATTGTCGATTTGAAAGGCGGCCTTGCCGGGATAACCGAAGACGTTAAGAAGGTGACCATGGACCACATCGCCTCTATTCCTTTGAAGGCTCTGCTTAAGGGGATGATGCACGAAGATTTGCGTTGGCGTGAACCGCGCATTGACGTTAAAGGCTTCTTTTCAGTCATGACCGAACAGATGCTGTCTGCCCCCCCAGGCGCTGGAGAGAGGTTTGGTGATCGCAGCTACGCAATTATTTCGGACAAATATCTCAATTTCAGCTCCCGGGTCGGGTACCACTACGGTGTGCTGGATTCGTATTGCGGTCATAACATCAACACGAACTATATTACCTTTTCTTTTCAGGGAGGCGCCGCCGATGACATTCGAAGGAATCGCCGGGCCCGCGCTATCGCCATGATGCTCGAAGCCCTCGGCTTTTTGGTGGAAGTCACGGGAGACAGGGTGGATGCGCGTCTTCAAAAACACGAGCTTCCCGTGATTGAAGAAAAGCTGGACATGGTCGGCCGGTTGCTTCAATTCACCCGGCAGATGGATATGCTGATGAGTGGCGAAGAGAGTGTGGAGGGTGTGGCCAGAGCTTTTTTGGAGGGGGATTACCATCTTGATAGAAAGTGAGCTAAAGTGAACTAAAGTGAGCTAAAGTGCCTAAAGTTAAAAGAACAAGACCAGACTTTTACAATAGATTTTTCAACCCCGCCCGCCTCGGCTGAGCGAGAGCGATGGCGGAAAGGTCCTCAACTTTAGCTCACTTTAGGCACTTTAGCTCACTTTAGCTCACTTTACTTCTACCCCGGCCTCCGATCAACCATCTTTCTGACTTCCGCCTGGCGGATTCTTTCGTCTCTGGCTGTCTTCAATTCGTAGGCCCCATTGATTTTCTCCATTAATTCGTCAATCTCACACGGCTTCATAAGGTACTCGTAGGCCCCCAATCTCATTCCCTCCACGGCCGAATCAACCGAAGCATGCCCGGTAAGCATGATGACCTCGATTCCGGGATCGATTTTCTTCATTTCCCGTAAAGTTTCTACGCCGTCCAATCCTGGCATTTTCACATCCAGGATGATCACGTCATAAGTGTTGTTTCTTACCTCTTCGATGGCCTCCTTTCCGCTATATACCCCGACGACTACCTCTAATTCTCTTTCAATGAGCCGCTTGGCCAGAGTGGTTACGAACCTCTCCTCGTCATCTACGATCAATATCCTTGGTTTTGGCATTTTTACGTCTCTCCTCTCTTCTGTTCTAAGGGGAGGTTGATGGTGAAAGTCGTCCCTTTGCCCACCTGACTGGCCACAGTAATATCCCCTCCCAATTCTTCAATGATCCCGTGACAGATGGAAAGTCCCAACCCCGTCCCCTTCCTCTGAGGTTTGGTGGTAAAGAACGGATCAAAGATTTTAGTCAAAATTTCTTTGGGCATACCAACACCCGTATCGCTTACTTTTATACTAATTGAATCGTCCTCACCTGTTCCTGTTTCAATCTTGATTTCACCCCCTCTCTTAAGGGCGTCTGTGGCGTTGTTGAGCAGATTCAAGAATACCTGCCGCAACTGGGCAGGATCACCGTAAATAAGAGGCAAAGGCTCATCGTATTGTCTGACGATTTCTATGTTGTTAACGGCGGCTTCCCTCTCCACAATACCGATCACATCTTCAATCAATTCGTTTATGTTCACATTTTTGATGACAGATTCCGTTTTACGCGCAAAACTTAGTAGTTTGTGCGTGATTTCCTTGCACTGGCCGGCCTGCCGGGCGATTTCCCGCAGAGAATCCTTGAAATCGTCCATTTCTTTTATCCCTTTCAGGTCATCCCGCTTCAAGAGATCCTGCATCCAGCCAGCCTCTTGCCCGATTATGGCCAGGGGGTTGTTTATTTCGTGGGCGATTCCGGCGGAAAGTTCACCAATGGAGGCCAATTTGGCAGATTCGATAAGTTGCTCATCAAGTGCCCTCTTTTGTTCATCAGCCTTTTCAATCTTGCGCACCAAAACCCTGGTGGTAAAAAAGGTGACCACGGCAACCAAAAGGGCGCCAATGACAAACAGCGCGATGGCCATGTTTCTGGTCTTATAGACTTCAGCAAATGCCTCATCAACATCCTGCTTGACGATTAACAGCCAGTTATTATCTTTCATCCACGTCTTGGCCCGCAGAACCTTCTGCCCGTTTTTGTCTTTAACCTCCCAAAACTTGACGCCATCAAAGGGTGCCAGGTCCAGGGAACCTGGCTCGATTTTTTCCAGAATATCGCCGGCCATTCTGGGCCGGGTCTCATAATAGCCCTCCTTGTTCACGATAAAAGCCTCTCCCGTGTGTCCAAGCCGGACATTTTCCACAACAGTACCGAATCTGGCCGCATCCACCGTAGCCCTCAAGATCCAGGCACCCTTCCCTTCCCCCTCCTTGACAGCAATAACGAAGTGTGGAACCTGGCGATAACCAAGGAAAACGTCACTTATAAATACCCTCTTATCCATGACTTCTTTAAACCAGGCTGCGTCGCTGTAATTCTTGCCAAGCAGATCATAGGCCCCTATGTAGGCTAAATGGGCCCCTTTTGAGTCTATGACCCCCAAATCCTCAAAAGCATGTTTGTATTCTCTTTGCAGACTATGAAATACATTTTGCAAAACCTCTGTTTGCGCTATCTTATCAAGGGGTTTGAGATGCGTTGCCACCCTCATGGCAGCGGTGATCTCCTGGAGGAAACTCTCTATCGATTCCTTGTGGTGGGTCACTATAGATTTCAGTTGTGTTGTCACCTTCTCTCTGACGGAGGCCCGGTACTCATAATAGATGCTTCCGCCTATGACTGCCAAGGGTATGGCCGCTGCCACCAACAGAATAATTATGATATACTGGCGCAGCCCGCGGTATGAGTCTGTAATCTGTTTGGGCATCCAGTTTTTCCTCTCTACCTTTTTGAACCCAGATATTGCATATATCTGAACTTAGGGGCTTCGCCCCAATTGGAATATTGGAATATTGGAATAGTGGAATGATTGGTTTAAAGGACTCAAAACAAATATTTTCTTCCACTCTTATCCCCAATATTCCATTATTCCATTATTCCATTATTCCTTGATCGAGCTCGAAACATGTCTCATAAATATCTATAATGTCAATAGGTTGTAGAAATGTCGAAACGTTAAACTATTTCCTCAATTCCTTGATCTTGGCCTGGCGAATCTTTTCTTCATGAATAGATTTCTTCTCATAGGCCTGGCGCATCTTGTCCATCAACTCATCGATATCTGCCGGTTTCATGATGTAGTCGAATGCCCCGAGCTTCATCCCCTCAATTCCTGACTCAACCGAAGCGTGCGCAGTCAGCATAATGACCTCCATGAGAGGTCTCTTTCTCTTCATTTCCCGTAGAGTCTCCACCCCGTCCATACCCGGCATCTTGACATCCAGGATAACCACATCAAAGGGTTTTTCGTCCAGAAGTTCAAGGGCCTTTTCCCCACTTTCTGCACCCGAGACATCGAGGTTTCTCTTTTGAAGACGTTTCAGAAAAGTTTCGCGAAAATCATCCTCATCATCAACAACTAACACTTTGAGCTCTTCCATGCTCTTGCCTCCTTAGCACATTCAGGCTTACTTTGGCTTATACCGAAACGAAGGAATCAATATCATTCAACATCTTATTTATATAATAATTTCTTGTAGCATTGTTGCCCATTATCATATCGAGTTGTCTGGTATGGATACTGAGGTATCCGAGCACCTTGAGCCGTTCTACCAAAAAATTCTGATCATATCCCTCCAGGCGGGCCATGATACAGTCTTCATTGATCTCGACCCGGAAATCGAATTTTTTCAAGATGTGCTCAATAAATTTAAGCCTGCCCACCCTCCTGGTATAGTCTGCACCCCCTCCCTTAAAGTTAAAGCTTACATAATTTGTTTTAGGGTTCTCACCTAAAAATGCCTCGACTGTTGAAAAGTGGTATCCAAAGCGGGAGGTCAAATTGCAAAAATGTCTTGAGATCATGAAGTAATTTTTGTCAGCATAACGACATTTCCCCGTGGGCTCCAGGGAGGGGTCCATGGTGGACTGCAACATGATGGAGAAAAATCCCTTTTTGTCAACCGGCGGGGGGCCTTCCCATGGTATTGTGGTAACTCCTTCCCACAGAGCCAGCATCGGGATAGATGCTATGTTTTCGAGTTTGACTGTGTCGCCCTCAACCGATTCCTTAAATCCATCTTCAAGATCAATGATCCACCATTGCATAGGGACTTCACAGACCAATTGCTTGCTGGATCGCTCCAGAAAATGGTGGTCCTTGCCGAAGCTGAACATCTCTTTGACCGCTCTTTCGTGGCAAAAGCGGGTAATGTCGTGATAAGTCCGACACCATTTGGGCCTAAAATTATTCCCATCCGGGTCAGTAAGGTTGAGAGGGACAATATGTTCGAGCACCTTCTCCAGGGTGTTGTAAACAGGGCTTCCCTTCATGAGGCTCGCCTTCTCGGCCCGTGCCTCTTTCAGCAAGGATTCGACTTGTCCTGCATAGACCTTCTGCCCGTCGGCATCAACCGTGATAATCGTGCCGTTTTCTATCTTCCTTGTGGCCTCCAACGTGTCAAACAGAGCAGGAATATTGAACTCTCTCGAAACAGTTGCCAAATGCCCTGCAACCCCCCCACGATCCGCTATCACGGCCACCGCCCGTCTCAAAATAGCCGCCCATTGGGGTAGAGAATGTTTCGTCACCAACACTGCGCCAGAGGGAAATTGGAGCGCATCCACAGTGGTATCAACCAAAAAGGCAGGACCGCAGGCCACACCCCGGCTGGCTGTCACACCACCTTCCAGGATAACAGGCTGCTCCACTTTCAAATCGGCCACTTCTTTGACGGTCTTTGACTCTGTGTCGAGTTGTCTTAAAGGTCTGCTTTGCAGTATTCTGACGACACCGTCTTTCCCAATCGACCATTCAATGTCCTGAGGACGTCCATAGTGGTCTTCGAGACGAGCAGCCAACCCGGCCAGGAACAGGGCCTCGTCATCTTTGATAGCAGGATCATCCTTCTCATCGCCTACCAATGTCATCCGGCATACCCCTTCTTCGGGAAAGCATACGAATTTCTGATCCTTCCTGTGAATCTCCTTCTTCAGGATCTGTCCCGGCGATTCCTTGGAGATCACAAAAAGATCAGGGGATACTGTGCCGTCCACGACCGATTTGGCAAGGCCCCAGACCGCATTGACGAGAACCACGTTATTGCGAATGTTGCCCGGATCACGGGAATACATGACGCCGCTGGAAACAGCCTCCACCATTGCCATACAACCCACGGACATGGCAATGTCTTCATCTCGAAAGCCCATATTCAATCTATATGTCATGGCTTGAGGGGAATACTTGCTGGCCAGAATCTCTTTATACGTATGGGCCAAAAATTCCTGGTTTACGTTAAGCACTGAGCGATACTGACCGGCAAAAGAGGCATTTTCCGCATCCTCGCCCAGGGCGCTGCTACGGGAGGAGACATTTATACCTTTTTCTGTTTTTTCTTCAAGACGCCTGTAGGCAGAAAGGATCGCCTCTTCAAGTTCATCCGGTAGCGGCGATTGAATGATAATCTGCTGAATATTAGCACTTACCTCATGCAGCATTTCTAAGTCTTCAAGATCCACAGTCTGAATCTGCCTGTTGATCTCTTCCTGGAGATTATTATGTTCTATAAAAAGTTCATATGCGGAGGCCGTAATTACAAAACCTTCCGGTACTGGAAGGTTAACCCGATTCATGATCTCTCCCAGATTGGCCATCTTGCTGCCAACCTGATCTGCCATTTCCTTGTTAACGGCCTCGAGGGGAAGGGCCCATTTACCCCCGCCAAATTCCTTGCGCTTCTCCAGGATCTCATTGAGTCTTTTCTCGATTTCCGCAAAAACGTCATAGAGTGCGTTGTAGCGGTTGGGGGCGATCTCGTTCATGTTCTGAATGATTTTATAGACATTGACCGAAATGGCCGTACAGTTGGCCCGAATAAAGGCCATGCCAAAGCCCAGGCTCTCACGAAGCGCATGTTCCATGTCGGACATGATCTGTAGAACCTTATTGTTATCGTCCAGGAGAGCTTTGAAACTCCAGTATCTGGCCTTGAACATAGAACGCAACGCTTCTGGCGATTCCTGGAGCCCAAGCTTGTCCGCTCTCTTGAAGAAGTTCTTGATAAACCCAGTTAATCCGACCAAGACGACGCCTCACAAAACCCTAACCTGGATAAACGGGAAATACGAAGCACGAAATCCGAAACTCGAAACAAATCCGAAATACGAATTTCTAAATGTTCGAAACAATTAACTTTAGGCACCCTAGCTCACTTCAGTTTGTTTAGCCGTCTATTTCGGTCATTTGAATTTCTGTCATTCGATATTGTTTCGGCCTGCCCTGGCGCGACATCCCCAGATGATTTTGGTGCCCATGTAGTCCAGGTCTGGGCCAGGGATTTCGTATTTCGATATTCGAATTTTACTTGGAATAAATAAAATAAGCCATATCTATCCACAATCCTTTGTCACTGTCGTGCCACCAAGGGCTCACTCGCGCCTGTCTCGTACATACCCCTTAGCCATCCTGACGATGATAATAGCGCAAGGGGCGAGGATAGATAGAAGTAATACCACCTGGGCCGGAGCAATGACATTAAATTGTTTGAGAACAACCGACAAGCCAACTGTGATCATGGTAATACCATACAGGAGCCGAATGCCGGGTCCCCGGACATAACGGGCAGTGCGGGTACATGCCTGACTGCCGACAAGGGTGCCAAGAAGAATCCATAATAAAGCAATGAATTCCACCTGTCCCTTCAAAGCATAGCTCAGGGATCCGTAACTGCCTGAGAGAACGGTGCAAAAAAGATCGGTTCCCAGGGCAATGGCCGGCGGGATGCCCATTACATAAATCATGGCCGGTAAAGGCAAGAAGGCACCTATCACACCCAAAAGCCCGAAGAGCCATCCGGTCATAAAGGCAATGCCAACAATGATCCATAGAGAGACCCCAACGCCAGAAGCCGACAAATTGACCACAGGCGGAAGCTTCATGGCCTGGAGCCTCCTGGATACGGCGGTCCCGCCTTCATTAAGAGGCGGAAGCCAGCTCTGGTCCAAAAACGTCCCATTATGTTGCACGCTGGTAACCTTCCTATATTCGATGATCATGAATAGACCCAGCACGAGGAGCACAGCAAGATAAACCATACGGATCACCGTTCCGGCCATATTCAACTCAGCAAGCCACATAACCGTCCGGGCACCTGTTTCAATACCCATGACCATACCGATCATCAGCAGCACAATAAGTTTAGTGTCCACATGCGCCCGCCAGCCATCTTTAATAGCCCTCAGACAGGCTTTTGCAGTCATCTGGGCAAGGTCGGTCCCTATGGCCAGGGATATAGGAAAGCCAAAAATATTCAAGGCTGGAGTCACAAAACATACGCCTCCTATACCGAAAAACCGCCGCAGGACGCCAACGGAAAAACCGATGGCGATAAGGACCCAGACGTTGAAGTGTCGCTTGAGGACAGGGAGCCTCACGGTGTACCAGGCAAGTTCGGGCTGTTCGGGCGCTACAGCGGATGCGGCAGCCGAAATCTGGACTGCAGAAGTGCGCCATACCTTCGAGATGGCATGGCGGTTGCTGAGCCCAAGAGGGAGGGTCAGACCCAGAAACATCAAGATCAGAACGATATGACAGGCTTTCATTTCTCCATTATCTGGAACGTTGTCATGACAAAAGGTTGCCTTTCAGATCCACCTTGATCCCATAGCGATTCAGTTTGTATCTCAGGGTTCGTGGGCTGATATTGAGGGTCTTTGCGGCACGCTCCTTGTCGCCCTGCATACGATTCAAGACGTTCAGGATAGCCCTGGTTTCCGCCTTTCTTTTGACTTCCGCGAGATCCATAGCGGGGAGCTCTTCAAAGTGCCAGAGAAAATCAGAAGGAAGTTGCTCCAAGCCGATCGCGTCCCCGCTATTCAAAATAAACACCCTTTCTAAAAGGTTTCTCAATTCCCTCACATTTCCGGGCCAATCATAGTGGCAGAAGACGTCGATCACCTCTGGTGTCACCGTGGGCTTTGGTTTCTTATAAGTGGTAGCCAATTGATCCAGGAAATGCCCCACCATCTTGTGGATAACCACCTTTCTGTCTCTCAAAGGGGGTATGTGTATGGGGACCACCTGAAGGCGGTAAAAGAGGTCCTGTCGAAATAGCCCCTTCTTGACCTGGTCTTTGAGGTCTTTATTGGTTGCCGAGATTATGCGAACGTCTACCTCGATTAACTCATTTCCTCCGAGCCGAAGGAACCGAAAATCTTCCAACACCCTCAAGAAGTCCACCTGATTTTCTACCGGGACCTCGGAGACCTCATCCAGAAACAGGGTCCCTTTGTCAGCCGTTTCAAAGCAGCCCTTTTCTCGACGAATGGCTCCTGTGAATGATCCTTTTTCATGCCCGAATAGCTTGTCCTCAAACATAAGACCTGATAGGATGCCGCAGTTCACCGGTACAAAAGGCTTTTGAGCCCTGGGGCTTTGCAGGTGGATGATCCTGGCAAGCAATTCCTTGCCCGTGCCACTTTCCCCTGTAAGGAGCACATTCACATCGTATTTGGCCACTTGATGCACGACCTTCATGATGGAGCGCATCACATCAGAACTTAGGATAAACTGCTGCATAATTTATATATTTAACAACAATACCCTCTGAGTGTCAAACAGATTCATCTTTGAATCGGCAAACTCTTGTTTCTTTTGGCAAAAGTTTGCCAAGATTATCTGTCTGGAGTCGCTTTCTGCAAGCTGCTCAAAAACGAAAAAGCATTAAATAACAATAGGTTATTATCAGACGAGCCGATTTTCCGGGATTGGTATATCTTTTGCTGTCTATAACACTAAACTGTGAACTGCAACTAAAAGTTCTGGTATTTCGACAGGTTGTAAGATTTCTGAGACGTATCTAACGAGGAGGGTTTTGTATGAGTCACGAAATCGAAAATGGTGTAGGTGGAGGAGGAATCCTGGCCAATAAGCTGTTGTGGATCTGTATTGGGGCGGGTATTTTTGTACTGGTTGGGTTTATCTTGCCCACACCGCAGAGTGTTGTCGACGTCGTAGAAAAATATGGGTTTGCCAAAAAGATGATTGAATGGGAGGTGGCCCATGACGCGAAGGAGGCTGCCGACAAAGCCATGATTGTGCTCGGGATCATCCCCATGGCGATTATCTATTTTGCCACCGAGGCCCTGCCGATCGGGTTGACGGGGATTCTAATGCCCACTCTGGCCTATTTTCTTCACCTTCTTCCCCGCAAAATGATCGGCAAGACCTTTGCGGGCGATGCCCCCATGTTCCTGCTCGGTGTGCTGGCCATGGGTGTAGCCGTTGTAGACGTTGGATTGCACAAGCGCCTGGCGAGTTGGCTCCTGGGGTGGACTAAAGGGTTCTTAGTTCCTATCTTCGTTTTGTGCATAAGCATGTCAATTGTGGGTTCTTTCATCTCGGCCCATGCCATGTGTGCGTTCATGACCCCGGTGATGGCAGCGGTCTATTTTGGTGCTGTATCGGCCAAGAGCAAGGGGGGAAAGATCGAACACGATCCAGCTCTCGCAAAATTCTTGCTTTTTACCCTCTGCTATGCCTTGAACGTTGGCGGGGTTGGTTCGCCTGCGGCAGGTGGCCGTAACGTGATCATGATGGGATTCTGGAGTGAATATAATGTACCCATGGACTTCTTCACATGGATGCAATACGGGCTCCCCATGGTGCCGATCCTGGGAGTAATGGTAGCTGTTTACATGTTGGCTCTGTTTGGCAGAAAGATCAAGACCAAAGATTTGACCCCGGGACTGGCAGCCATCAAGGAAGAAACCAGAAAGATGGGCAAGATGACTTACGCGGAGTATGTTACCTTTGGGATGCTTCTCCTGATCCTGTTCCTGTGGATCGTGGGCGGGGAGGAGCTGGGACTCGGAGGCCCCTCGCTCCTGGCACTCTTGATCCCGGTTGTGTTTAAGACCACGGACTGGAAAAAGATCCTGGGAGGCATATCCTGGGATGCCTGGTTCATGTACTGCGGTGCCCTGACCCTGGGTGCTCTTCTCAAGGAAACCGGAGCGGCCCTGTGGCTGGCCCAGTCATTTTTGAATATTCTTGGATCTGTTGGCATGAACCAGGGCTTTGGCCTCTGGGTCGGGCTTTCCGGTCTGTCCGGTTTGATGACCAACTTTATGTCTGACGCAGGCACCACCGCGCTGCTGGGGCCGATTGTGATTCCCATGGGGATCATGACAGGCGTTGCAGGCGAGCCCTGGGCAGTGGGCCTGGCCGTGGCCTTTGCCACCTCCTTTGCCCATTTCTTGATCGTGGGCACACCGAATAACGCCATTGTTTATGGTCTGGGTATCTATCCGGATACAGGCGAGAAGATGATTCATCCCATGGATTTTGTGAAATACGGCTTTATACTCTTTCTTCTTTCCATGGCCGTGCTCTGGGTCGTCGGGTTTTTGGGCGTCTATAATGTGGTCGGATTCCCTGAATGGATACTTGAGACGGCCACGGGTGTGATGGAAGCAGGCGCCCATTAGTCCGTTAATTGTGAAGTTCGTGTTTTTTATGGCAGAAAATATTTTCAAACTTATGTTTTCGCTACTGACAAATAAATTTAGGGATTTAGGGATTTAGGGATTAGTAAAATGAGCACCTGACATTCAATTCCTAAATTCCTCAATTCGCAATCCCTCAATTCCGGTTTATCCGGGTTAAGTGCTACGGGATGAACAGATTTTGACATTGACAGATTTTTTGATAGTATTTTTCTAAAGGAGAATACGATGGCCAAGTGTAAAAAGTGCGGCAAGAAAGGCCTTTTCCTGAAAATCGAAGCGGATACGGGTTTGTGCGTTTCCTGTAATGAGAAGTTTGCACAGAAAGGGAAGTTATTGACCGAGAAAATCACCGAGGCCAAGAATAAGGCAACCGTTGCCAAAGATTCTGAAGAGATTGTCAAGTTTTGCAAATCAGTCGAAGAGTATGGAAACGAGTTGCTCGCCTTGAATAAGGCCCACAACCTGGAACCGAGTCAAGAGTTATTGGACCTGATCCAAACGCACAAAAGGATGCGAGAACAGGCTGAAAAGTAGTCAAGAAGACTGCGACGTGGTAATGCAATGGCGCAAATCCCCGACGTTTAGGAGGAAACATGCAAACAGAAAAAAGGGTCAAGGATCTGGTCATTCCCCTCAGCGATTACCCTCATATGCCTTATTGGGGGACCCTCAAGGAGGCGATTGTCCAACTTAATGTCGCCTTTAGAAGCGGCCACGACACGGTGCTTGTTTTTGACGAGGCATACAAGCTCGTGGGCATGCTAAGGCAGAGGGACATATTAAAGGGCTTGGAGCCCAAATTTGCCCGGCACTACGAGGAGGGTGTTCCCATATTCTGGGACGACCTGTTGAAATCAGGGAGTGAAAAACGGCTTGCCCGGCCCATCAAGGAGTTCATGTCCGAGGCCACGGCCACGATTGATGCCGAAGACAGCATTTTAAAGGCTTCCCACATCATGCTGATTGAAGATACATATCTTCTGCCGGTCGTGGAAGGGGGCAAGTTGATTGGTGTGGTAAATATGGGAGATCTCTTTCATGAAATAACCAATGCTGTGTTGAAGTTATAATGCCAATTGAGCCAGATGAGGTATCCTGTGTTTCCGTTTTTCAGCAAAAAAAGGCGTCAAAAGGCCCTGAAGGGCGTAGACGAAAAGGCCGTATTCACCCGAAAATATAAAGCCTTCCAGGAACTCCTCAACAGCAACAATGCTGCCCTTGCGACTATTGGGGATATGCAGGAAAAGGCAAGCGGCACTTTTGTATTCGACACGGCCTACGTGCTATCTTCGTACCGGTGCCTTGCAGGAAATATTAGACAGATGATAGATAGTCTAAACCTCCTATCTGATAACAAGTACAAAGATCTGAGCGTTGCCTATGAACGTGTCAACAAGGTCGTACAAGAGATCCCTCATCGGAGAGTTGCCATCCCGGAAACCGATTATGTGCTTCATCTTGAGTCCATTCATCAGGATATGGTGTCCGCGTGTGGGGGAAAGATGGCCTTTTTGGGCGAAGTGGCCAACAGTATTGGCCTGCCTGTGCCTCATGCCTTTGCGGTCAGCACGTTTGCCTATCAGAGCTTTGTAAGATATGCCCAGATTGAATCCATCTTGATAGAGAAGTGCAGCAAGGTGGATATTCGAGACTATGCTGCCCTGGAGGATGCGAGCCGCCAAATGCAGAGGCTCGTGCAGCAAGCCGCGGTTCCCGTTGACCTTCAAGAGGCCATATTCCTGGCATTTGAAGAAATGAAGAGGAAAACCGGAGAAGCCTCGCTCTGCGTATCTGTTCGCAGCAGTGCTGTCCACGAAGATATTATGGCCAGTTTTGCCGGCCAGTACAGCACTGTGCTGAATGTCACAATGGACAATCTCATCGAGGCGTACAAAAATGTCATTTCGAGCCAGTTTACGCCAAGGGCTCTCTTTTACCACAAGGACAAAGGATTTAGTGTGGAAGAGATGGCCATGGCTGTAGGGGTCGTCCAGATGATTGATGCTGCATCGAGCGGTATAGTCTACTCTCGTGATCCAGGCAACTTGGAGGAAGATGCAGTCCTTATAAATTCAGTCTGGGGACTGGGAAATTATGCGGTGGGGGGCATAGTCCCTCCGGAGACGTTCAGGGTCAAGCCAAAGGCGACGGAGGGAGAAGAATACACAATCTCGCGTCAGAAACAGGACAGGCAAAAAGTCATGATGTACGCGCTTGCCAGTGGCGGAACAGAAGAGGTCGCGGTTCCTGACCATTTGGAAGAAACATCGTGCCTTAGTGACGAGCAAGCACTGAGACTGAAGGATTTTGTCAGGGAGCTGGAAGCCCATTTCGGAGCCCCTCAGGATGCTGAATGGGCCGTAGACCGGAAAGGCAGTTTTTATGTCTTGCAGTCAAGGCCCCTTCGTGCGTGTCATCTGTGGAGAGAGACACTTCCGGAGAGGCCCAGGCGTATCGAGGGGCACAAAGTGTTACTCGATGAGGGCAAGATAGCCTCCCGCGGCGTGGCAGCAGGACCGGTGCGCCAGTTGCGAGATGAAAAGGCCATGGCCGATTTCCCCGAAGGGGGAGTGTTGGTCATAAGACAGGCCCACCCCGAATATGCGGTAATCTTAGAAAAGGCATGTGCGCTGATTTCGGATACTGGCTCTGTCTTAGGACACCTGGCCACTGTTGCAAGAGAGCGGCGTGTTCCCGCAATCTTCGGCGCGAAAGATGCCACAGGGGTTCTGCGTGACGGCATGGCGGTCACTGTTGACGGGATTTACGGCCGTGTCTATGAGGGAGAAGTTGCTCGGCTCATAAAGCTTGGCGAGCAAGGCCAGGGGGTTGAGGATTCTCCGATCCTTGAGCGCCTTCGCACGATGTTGAAAGAGATTACCCCCCTGTACATGACAGACCCGAGGGCCCATGACTTTAAAGCGAAAAATTGCCGGACCTTTCACGACATTACACGATTTTCGCACGAGATGGCGCTAAAGGAGATGTTTGACTTTGGTGCGAACACCTATATTTCGGAAAAATCAGCCAGAAAGCTCCGTAGCAGCAAGATTCCATTAGAATGGCTGGTCATTGATCTTGAGGATGGTCTCAGGCCGGGCATTAAGGGAAACACATTACAACCTGATGAGATTGTTTCCATACCGATGCAGGCCTTATGGGAAGGCATGACCGCGGTGGCATGGAAAGGGCCTCCACCCATGGATACCAAGGGTTTTCTATCCGTGTTGGCTGGATCGGCAACGGATCCTGATGCAGCATCGTATTTAGTGGACAAGAATTATATAGTTCTCTCGAAACACTTTTGTAACGTCAGCATGCGCCTCGGTTTCCATTTTTCTACTACAGAGGCATATCTCGGAGATCAGGAAACCCAGAATTACATAACCTTTATCTTTAAGGGGGGCGGCGCTGATGCTGGGCGGAAGAACAGAAGAGCCGCCTTCATCTCAAGGATTCTGGAGGAGTTTGATTTCCGTGTTGAGGTGAGAGATGACGCTATCTTTGCCCGCATTGAGGCTCATGAACGGGCTTTCTTGGAGCAACGCCTAAAGGTCCTGGGACATGTCATTGTCCACACACGACAGATGGATATGGTGATGTACAATGACAAAATGGTGGACTGGTATTACAAAGACATGTTGAAAGGGATTGAGTCTTTTGTGGAGATCGGGAAATAGACGTTGAAGAAATATTTCAAATACTTTGCCCAAAAGCCCGGTCTGTGGCTTGTCACCATAGTCATTCTGGTGCTCCTTGTGGCTGCATTCACGTTAGGAATGCTTTCAGCCCGCGATATGAAAAGGATGATCAGTGAGGACTTCAATACACAGCAGCTTGCGTTAGCGAGGAATGCCGCAGAGATATTGACGGTGAATTTCAGGATTCTTAAGCGGGAACTGATGACTCTAAGCCTCTCACCCTCAATTCAGTACGTAGACGCGGTCTCCTGGGCAAACCGGATGAAAATCTCGCTTTCAAGCGTTTCTGACTACGGTGTCATCAAAATCATGTTTATGAATGCTGATGGGACCAAGTGCTATTCAATCAATTATGCCAACGCGGTCTTTGTGGAAAAGGGGTCTTACGGCGAGGATTATTTTAAATGGTGCAAGAAGCCGGAAAATAAATACAAGATCTATATAACCAAGGTCAGGAAGGAAATTGTTGAGGACTCTGAGCCCCGCCTCATCATGATGATAGCTACGCCAGTGTACCAGATTTCGAGTGATCAGGCGCACCCTGTGCCCACGCACCGGCTGTCTGGCGTGCTGGTCTTTGTCCTGGACGCCAGCTTACTTACAGAAAAATTCGTGGCTCCCATCCGTTCAGGAAAGACGGGGTATGCATGGGCCATTGATGGGTCCGGCGATTTTCTGTACCACCTGGAAAAGAATTTTATTGGCCAAAACGCCTTTGAAGTCAGGAAATTCAGAGACCCGCATATTTCCTTCAGCAAGATTGATCTCATACAGAAGACCAGGATGTTACGGGGAAAGGAAGGGACTTCCTGGTACATCTCAGGCTGGCACAGGGGTGTAACGGGTACTATGAAGAAATTGATTGCCTATGCACCGGTGCACCTTGGGGCAGCCAACACAGAACGGATCTGGTCCGTTGCCGTGGTGGCGCCGATTAGCGAGGTAGAAGATGCCATACATACTGTGTATGTGAGGCAATCCGTAATAGAGGGTGTGTTTATCGCTGCGGTCCTTATCATATTTGCCTTCTTCGTAGCAAACGAAAGGGCATGGCTTAAAACCCTTGAACAAGAGGTCAAAGAAAAGACACACGACCTGTCACGCTATGCCGAGAGACTAAAACGCTCTGAGGAAAAATACAGGTCACTTGTCGAGTCGGCAGGTGACATGATCTATACTATGGACAAAGACTGCAACATCCTGTCAGTCAACCGGTACTTTGCACAGCTCATTAGACAGCAGGCTGAACAGGTCACCGGAAAGAATATAATGCATATTTTCGAATACAAAGCCCCGGAAAATGTTTGCTCGATCGTTGAAAGGGTCTTCGCAACATCTGAGACTATTGATAACGCAGAACAAATAACAATTGAAGACAGGGAATATTGGCTTGACACAAAATACATGCCCGTCTTGACGGACGGAGATCATATAGGCGCAGTTTTAGTTATCTCCAGAGATATTACGGACCAAAAGAGGATGGAAGGGCAGCTCTTTCACACGGAAAAGCTGGCATCTTTAGGGTCGCTTTCGGCAGGCGTTGCCCATGAAATAAATAACCCGATTGCCGTTATCCTCGGCTTTGCGGAATTGTTGCTGGAAAGACTCCCTGAAGAGTCCAAAGAATATGAGATTCTCAAGGTTATCGAGAGGCAAGGAAACAACTGCAAAAGGATCATAGAAAATCTCCTTGCCTTTTCCAGGATTCCGAAAAAGACCACCACAGAGAGTGATGTGATTGACGATCTCCAAAAAGTTGTTAATGTAGTTATGAATACCCTATTGACCAATAAGGTGGACCTCAACACGGACATAGAAGAAGATCTCCCCAGGGTGAGAGGGGACGGCCAGCAATTGGAACAGGTATTTTTGAACATTATTAACAATGCGGTGGCAGCTATGGATGGTGGAGGAATCCTGACTATCTCAGCACACCGTTCCGATGATATCGTGAGCATAGGCTTTGCAGATACAGGCCATGGCATACCCCGGGAGAATATGGACAAAATATTTGAGCCGTTCTTTACCACGAAAAAGGTGGGAGAGGGGACAGGGCTGGGCCTTTCTGTGAGCTATGGGATTGTGAAGAAGTTCGGAGGGGATATTCAGGTCAAGAGCCAAACCGATGAGGCAGGCAAGGAGCCCGGGACGGTATTTACGGTGATACTGCCTGTGGCCGATGCGCAAAATCGCATAGCGCATAGCGCATAGCGTTTTCTTGCTCTATGCTCTATGCTCTATGCTCTATGCGCCATGCGCCATCGAATGACAAACATAGAAGGAGAAAATTATGCCACAAAGGATTTTAGTTATTGACGACGAAGTCGATATGCTGATGTTACTAAGGATGATCATTGAAGAAAATACCGATCATGAAGTGGAAACGACCAACAACCCGTCCGAAGGGATAAAATTGTTCGCGGAGAAGCATTATGGCTTGGTAATTACCGACCTCAAGATGCCTGGCATGGACGGGATTGAGCTCTTTGATGAATTTAAAGAGATAAAGCCTGACGTTCCTGTGGTCATCATTACGGCCTACGGTTCCCCTGAAACGGCTGACGAGGCCATGAAAAAGGGAGTTGCCGATTTCATTGCGAAGCCTTTCAGGAAGGACAGTATCCTCTTTACCATCAACAGGGTCCTGGAACTTGCCCGTGTAAAAAGGGAGAACTTAGTGCTCAAGAAAAAGTTAGATGAACAGAGCCGCTCATAGCAGGAAACCTGCGTATCCTCTAATACGGCAGGGCCGCCAAAGGGCCCTGCCGTGTCGCGAGGCATTGACCCATGTCAATGTTCCAGCTTCAGGCCCCATCCCTCAAACATGAACAAAATGGAGAAGCCGTACCACATGGTGTAGGCCACATAAAAGACCAAAGAGAAGATGACAATCCCGATCTTTTTACCGATCTTTTCGGGTGCGATCTTGTAGTAGTTATAGGACGACTCCACGGCCTTTTTCTCCACTTTGGCAATAATCGCGGCCTCCTTGAACAACTCTTGCCTCTTCAAGTCCTTATCCATCGCCTTAAATGCCTTCCACCAGTTGAAAAGGACCCGCTTTTCGTCGTAGCCGTATTTGCCGGAGACCTTCTCGCCATCATTATGGTACATGTAGTCTGCATCGGCAAGACAGTTTTCAAGCATCCTGCCCAGATCACCAGTGACCTTCAACTCTGCCCCTGATGTGTTTACCGTGGCACCGCTTTCCACAAATAGTTTTTCCGTCTGTTTCGCCTGCTCCTCGCTCGCCATCTGTAGGGTCACGCTTACAGATTTTCCGATGAACTTGTCGGCTTCTTCCTTGACCTTTGGAATGTAGTAGGCTGAGCCCTTGGATATGGTGTTATACAAGTTGTCTAGATAATTCAGAGCGTTTTGGCCCGCGAAAACGGGTGAAAATATGATGATCAGTAAAACGATAAACACCGCCATCATTCCAACGCCGCCATAAAATTCCTTTTTATTCGCAATCATGCTCTCGCCTCCTCTCCCTTAAGGACTCGAATATTGGTCAGGAATGTATAGATCACCCAGATCCCAAATGAGCTGAGAACAATGAAAAAGGCCCAGACTCCGATCTGCTCTAAGACATAGCCCGTCTGTTTTGATATCGTAATGACCTCCATATGACCCAGCTTGGCCGGCAGGGCAAAGGCACGGTTGACAAATCCTGCCAGCACGGCCATGGCGTAAAAGCCACGGATCGTGATCCCTTTGACGACCTTTGTGACCATGGCCCCGATCTGGATACCTAGCAAGGACCCCAAGAGCATGCCCATGGCCAGGGTATAGAAGATAAACCCGTAGATCGCGTACTGGCTTATTGCAGCATAGCCTGCCGTAAATATGATCTGGAAGATATCAGTTCCCACCGTGGTCATGGAGGAGACCCCCAGGATATAGACAAATATGGGGAAAGTCAAAAAGCCGCCCCCAACCCCCATGATGGCAGCAGCAAGACCAACAAGGCCACCGCTCAGGACCAGGAATAACCATGAAATACCCCTACCGCCAGGGACATAGTCGAAATCGAATTTGATCGTGGGGGGGATCTTCATGGACTGAAGTTTCTTGGGGAGGTTTCCCATCTCTGCCCCTTCTACTTTTCCACCATGGGCACCTCCTCCACCATGGGCATCCTCGCCCCCATGGGCGCTTCCCCCTGCTTCGGCCTTCCTCGCCTTGAGATAGTCCATCATGGTGTAGATTCCCAGAAAACCCAACATGGCGGCGTAAACCGTGGTAATGAAGGCATCACTCAGCACCGGATTGATCTCATAGAGCACGCGGTTAATGTACCCGCCCACTGTTGCTCCTACGATGGCGCCGATCAAGAAGACCCCGGCCAGGGGCACGGAGACGTTTCCTAACTTCCTGTGGATCGTGCTCCCCATGATCGCCTTGGCAAAGATATGGAAAAGGTCTGTTCCAACCGCCAGAATACCCTTGATGCCTGCGCTCATCAGGGCAGGTGCAATAACGAACCCACCGCCCGCGCCGATACAGCCGGTGATCAGGCCAGCAATCATGCCTATGGCGATGGATACGGTAAAGATAAAGGTACCGTAAAAGGCGGGGCTGTAAGCCTTCTTGCCCCCCAGGAATTCCGGCATGACCTCGCCAATCGGCTCAGCAAACGCAATCCCCCCGATGATGACGGGAACGATCAACAAGCCGAGCGCGATTAGCCGCTTGCGGTCCCGAAGTATGGTGTTTGAGTTATCGATTTCCCATCTGGCAAGGGCCCTTGAGCCCATCATCATGAATTCACCCCACTGTCTAAAGAAATTCATGGCAAATCTCTCCTTTTCTGTATAGTTTTCGTGTCTTGCTCCAATATGCTGTGGAAAAAAACTCTACCCTCCTGGTTACATCTATTTACACCCCCTCTCTAGGCTTCGCAATTAGTCGAGTGGTCGAGTGCCCGCCCTGGCGCGACGCCTTATCATAAACTACCAGACCAGTAATCCAGGTCTGGGCCAGGGGTTCAACGACCTTACCAAGTTGATAGTATACGAATTTCCTTTTCTAAGCGGCGTAGCCGCGTCATATAAAATCGCGCAGCGATTTTATAACTTGATGACTCGACTATTTGACTACTCGACCATGATCTTCCTGCCTTGCACAACGACACTTCGCTTCCCTTTTGCTTTTAGATTCCCCTCCAATCCGACTTTCTCCAACGCATCCTCAAGCCTGATCATCCCCAGAACGGTGTTTCCCCGCCTTACGGCAATTTGCTTCAAGTCGTTTTTTAGCATGACCTCTATGGCATCGGTGATCTTATCCTCAGGGGACACAGATGGTTTTGGCGCGATGTCATTCTCCACGGGTATAATAATTTCCTGGACGCCAAGTCTTCTCATCGTGATCCTTTCAGCCCGTTTTGCCCGTTGAGCCCGTTTGCCCCGTTGAGCCCGTTTGCCCCGTTGAGCCCGTTTGGCCCGTTTTGCCCGTTTTGCGGTCGGCATAAAGCCGACCCTGCGATCTCTACAGTCGGGGCTAAAAGCCCCTCCCACATAGGGTAGCCCGCCTGATGGGGTCCTGTGGGAGCGGCTTTCAGCCGCGACAGTCGTAGGGGCGGCCCGCCCTGCCCGCCCTGGCGCGACAGCTTTAGCATTGATGTCCGTCCCCATCATCCCGGTCTGGGCCAGGGGCGCGACAGCCCGCCCAAAATTACTTACCGCAACATATGTACCAGAATGAAGGTCTGGAGACAGTTGTTTGTAACCCGTTGAAATAACGGCTAATAGAATATATCCGGGTCCTTCGCCAAGCGGGGACACTGAAGTTTTGTAAACTTTTAGGTTACAGTTGGGGGGAGTTCAACAGGTGGAGATCGCAAGAATTGTTGGAATTCCAACCGGTTGATTGGTGAAACAATCAAGTTACAGTTGGATGGTCGGGGGCACCATCTTTGAAGCTGTCGGCATTAATGTTTTCGTCCTTCATCAGGCGGTGCAGGTATTGCCGCTGCAAGCCGGCCTGCTCGGCAGCCCTGGAAATGTTGCCCCTGTTTTGCTGAAGCATGGCGTGGATGTATTGTTGATGAAAGGCCCTAATCACGGCTTCTTTGGCCTCCTTGAAGGGGAGCCTGTAAATGGCCTCGTTGAAATATGGGAGTGGCCTAGTATGAGTCGTTTCAGGCATAAGATCTTCAAGCGTAATTCGTTCAGACTGGCACAGGATCACCCCACGCTCGATTACGTTTTCCAGCTCCCTCACGTTTCCGGGCCACTCCCGGGTCATGAGCATTGACATGGCCTCAGGTTGAATATCACGTATCTCTTTGCGGTTCAATTTGCTGTATTTTTCGAGAAAGTGACGTACCAGCACTGGTATGTCCTCTCGCCTTTCACGGAGTGGGGGTATTTGAAAACTGATCACATCGAGCCGGTAGAAGAGATCTTCCCGAAATTTTTTTTCAGCTATGAGATGGCTGAGGTCATGGTTGGTGGCAGCAACAAACCGAATATCAGCATGCCTGGTATTCAAGCCGCCTACCGGCTTATACTCTCCCTCCTGAAGAAGGCGCAGGAGCCTCGCCTGCATGACCATGGTCAGATCTCCAATCTCATCCAGAAACAGGGTCCCCTGGTTTGCCTCATCGACCAGCCCTCTCTTATCCTTCCAGGCTCCGGTGAAGGCTCCCTTTACGTGCCCGAAGAGCTCACTTTCAATAATCTGTTCGGGCATAGCCGTGCAGTTGACGGTTATAAAAGGCTTGTCGCTACGGTCGCTGTATGTATGAATCGCCCTGGCCACAAGTTCTTTGCCGGTGCCGCTCTCCCCGTGAATTAGGATGGTTGCTATCGATTTTGCCACCTGCTTGACACTATTCAGAAGGGACATCATCGCCAGGCTGGAACCGATAATGGGGGGAAGCTTTTTCTGTTGTTCAAGGGACTGGCGCAGGGCAATGTTCTCACGGGTTAGGTCCTGCCAGTCCAGTGCCCTGCCAATGGTCAGCAGGATGCGTTCTTTGCGGAAGGGTTTCGAGATGTAGTCAAACGCCCCCTTTCGTATAGCTTCCACAGCGGTTTCAATGGTGGCATACGCAGTCATGATAATCACCGCCGCAGAGGGTTGGGTCCTTTTGACCTCATCAAGCAGGGCAATCCCATCCATCCTGGGCATCTTCAGGTCGGTGATCACAAGATCAAAAGGTTCTTTTGCCATGATTTCAATCGACTTCAAGGGGTCATGTTGGGTCAACACCTCGTGGAGGGTCCTTTCGGTTATGATCCTTCTTAGAAGGGCCAACATGTCTCTTTCGTCATCCACAATCAAGATTCTGCTTGGCATGATCCCCCCCTTCTCCGGCTTTTAGTGTGACAGTGAAAGTAGTTCCCCGGGAGCTTTGCGGCGTATCTTCGGTGCTGCTTTGACACTCAATGGTCCCTTCATAGCTGGTTACAATGCCGTGGCTAACGAAAAGGCCCAACCCTGTTCCTTCTCCTTCATTCTTAGTCGTGAAGAAAGGGTCGAAGATATTTTCCATGTGTTCTTCCTTGATGCCCTCTCCGTTATCTCGTACAATTACACATATTTTTCCTTGACTGGCATCCAGGGCGGTATTGATCTCCAGGATACCTCCCTCTTTCATGGCGGCTGTGGCGTTGTTGATGAGGTTCAAGAATACCTGCTGCATTTGACGCGAGTCGCCTTTTACGCCGGGAAGACCGGGAGATAGATCTAATCGGAGTTCAATATCTTTCATTTCCATCGAATGCCTGACCACGTTGATTATATTGTTGATGGCTTCATTGATGTCGCAATATTCTGAAATACCCTCTTCCTGCCGGGCAAAGCTCAGCAGGTTTTCCACGACTTCCTTGCAATGAAGGCTGTGGCGCTCAATGGTTCTTAGGTCCTGGTAATCCTGGTTGTCTTTGTCGAGTTTCTCCAGAAGGAGGTCTGTAAAGCCCAGTATCACACCGAGAGGATTGTTCAGTTCGTGGGCCACTCCAGCAGCCAGGGTCCCCATCGAAGCGAGCTTTTCGGTATTGACAAGCTGGTTTTCCAGTTTCTTGTTTTCGGTAATATCTCTGGCAATGCACAGGACCGATGCCACCTTGCCTTGCTCATCTTTAAGGGGCATGAAGTTGGCGCTGAGCCAGGCCGTGTGTCCTCCGGTTGTCACCATAACTTCGTCCCGCACGCTTTTGCCGAATTGAAAGACGACGCCAATGAGCTTGAGCTGTTGGGCTGCAACCTCTTCTGAAAAGAGGGCAGACAGGGGCTGGCCGATAAACTCAGAGGGTGTCCCCCCAAGAAAATTGGCGGTAAAGTTGTTTAGAGACTGAAAATGGCCGGATTCATCGACCGTAAAGATAAAGTCCTCAGCGCTTTCAACCAGGCTGCGGTATTTTTCTTCAGACCTCTTGAGCTCTTTGGTCCGCTCCGACAACTGGCGCTGGAGGCTGCCACAACGCTGCTGTTGGTACCACACTATCGTTCCTATGCCGACAAGCATAGAAAAAACAATCAGGCATTGCAGCCAGAATAGATACTTCGACCCGGCGCCGGCCAGGTGGTTGCCAGGAACAAGGATAATGGTCAGGCACAGCAAGGTGATAAAGGGAATAGCTATGAAGAGAGCCCTATGCGTGTTTGAACGTGGTTTCTGGTCCATTTTTTTAACTTTGTCTTGATAATCCCCTTACAATGCCCGAATACTATGAGGGAGTGGACATCTAAGGGTTTCCTCCAAGAGGCTGGCGGTGGCTACCAAAAGAGCATGAACGTCCAGCATTATAATTCGTTCGCAGTGGGATTGCAAGAACCTGAACAAAATCTTGCGTGAGGCACCATTGAGTAGTAATATTATTTCACTGTAACGAATCAGGGTATGTGCATGTTTCCAGAAAGTACCTTGTATATACTAATCTCGTTTGACTTGCCAGCTAGTACATTGTTTCATAAATATTGAAATGCGAAATTCGAATATCGAAGCACGAAACAAATTCAAATGACAGAAATCTCAATGACAAAAACGGAAAGGGACACCACCAGACCGCATTTGTTTTGAATTTCGAACATTTGGATTTTGATATTGTTTCGGCCTGCCCTAGCGCGACATACCTGGATGATTCTGCTGCCCATGTAAGTCAGGTCTGGGCCAGGGATTTCGTATTTCGATATTCGCATTTTCGCAACGGTTGATGCGTTTCGTCAACATGTTAAATTGCCAAAATCGAACGTAGAACTTTCGAGATACTGCACTAGGGGGGATTTAGATGCTATTGATAAGACGCCAAATCCACTAACCGCACAGGTGGAAAAATTTGGGCTGGAGCCGTGGAGACCCGTGGTCACTACAGGAGATGGATGTTCTTCTTCTTGCACATGTCCTTGAGCACCTTTGGCCATACGGAGACACTGACTTCTCCAATGTGGGCCTTCTTGAGCAGAAGCATGTGGGTTCGAGACTGCCCAATGCCACCGCCAATGCTCAGCGGGATCTCATTGTTTGTGATTGCCTGGTGGTAGGGCAACTTGAGGAAATCAAGCTGGCCGGTCATTTCCAACTGTTTCTTGAGCGTGTCCGCATTAACGCGGATACCCATGGATGTCAGCTCGTGGCGGCGCTTTGTCACCGGGTTCCAGACAAGAATGTCACCGTTAAGACCGTGCATAGGCCTGCCGACCCTGGACGTTGTCTCCGTGACCCAGTCGTCGTAGTCTGCCGCCCTGAGTTCGTGCGGGTAGCCGTCCTTGAGCGTCCAGCCGATGCCATAGATGAAGATCGCAGGGTATTCCTTCACGATCTCTGTCTCGCGCTGCTGACGCGGCAGGTCGGGATACTTGTCAAGGATGTCTTCGGCATGCATAAATATGAGATTGTCGGGCAGGTTGGGATGCTTGTCCGTCTTCAACTGGGGGAAGAGTTCCTGGACATGGGTTTCGGCGCCCTTGATAACCTTCCAGATCTTTTCCACTACTTCCGTCAGAAACTCCAGGTTGCGCTGCTCTTGGGTTATCGCCAACTCCCAGTCCCACTGGTCCACATATGCGCTGTGATCGTGGTCGAGGAAGTAGTCCTTGCGTACAGCTCGCATATCGGTGATGAGGCCCTCCCCGACCTTCATTCCAAACTGCTTCAGCGCCATGCGCTTCCACTTGGTTGCGGCCTGCACGACCTCGGCATCGATCGGGTTCTTGCCATGGTCATTTGAAATGTGGAACCCGATTGGGGTACGTGAGCCGTCACGGTCCAGGTAGTCGTTCACGCCGCTTTCAACGTCTACGATCAGAGGAACCGTAACCATTATTAGATTGAGTTCCTTGCACAGATTCTCTTCAATGTAATTTTTTAGTGCAAACACGGCCCCTTGCGTTTCCTTTGGGGTTAACAGAGACTTGTAATCCTCTGGCAGGATTCTTTCCAGTTCGTCATAGTCGCCGATGCCAGGCCCAGCCAGATCTACCTTCTTGACAGCCATTCTGTTCTCTCCTACATGCTTCGCGGATCGGGCTGTACGGATCACCCCGTTCTTCCTCAACTCGCAACGTGTTTAATCCGGCTTTCAGCCCAGCCTTATGTTCGAGTGTTTAAAAAACCTTATCATTGCAATGCATTATAATGCCAGGGCAACGTCAAACTAGATTCTAAGTTGTCAAATTAGAAGGATTGCACAGACGCTTAAATCCGAAATCCGAATATCGAAATCCGAAATCCTGGCCCAGACCTGGATTTTCAAGGGCAACAGCTTGTTCTGCGGACGTCGCGCCAGGGCGGGCAATTTCAAAATCCGTGCTGTTTTCAAGGCGTAAGCCGCTATATCAAATGACCAAAACATTTCCGCCATTGCTGCAATATCTATTTGAAGCTTTTGAAGATATCCTTTGTTTTGAATTTGGGATTTGAGTCATTCGGATTTGTTTCGGCCTGCCCTGGCGCGACATGTCTGGATGATTGTGCTGCCCACGTAAGCCAGGTCTGGGCCAGGGATTTCGTGCTTCGAGTTTGCGGCTGACGCCTTGAAAACAGTACGGATTTACCAAGAATTGATTACGCGAATAAGTTTGTTACTTCAACGGGTTACCTCTTTAGGTGACGTGGCCCTGAGTTCCCCTTAAAAATGGCTTGACAAGATGGACGCATGATGGTAAAAGGAAGCCCTTGTGCAGGAGTCTATAATCCTTTGAATTTCTTTATAAAATGTCCCAAATATCATCACGTCAAGCAGCATCTTTTGCGATACTTGATGACAACTTCAGAGCGCCTGAAATCGAGCAGGGTGCTTAACAACTGAGCGGCGGTTTTTTTGCCCCGCAGGCTGGTCACTTTCCCCCATTTCGGGGACGTGCACGGGTACAGGAAATCATATATTGTGAAAGTAGTAACTTAGGGCTTCGCTCCAACTGGAGGATTGGAGTGATGCAGTACTAGTTTTTGGCTCCGCTTCCAGCCCGTAGGGCTTACAGGCTGGGGGTAGAGTCTACGCCTCGGAGAGAGTGAGCGGTTTACCTGCTCCGCGAGCGTGGCGCTGGCACCTGCCCGCCATTGCCAATAAACAAGGTCGATGCAACACACGAGCTGCCAGGCGATGGCAGGCGGGGGCGGGTGGCAGACGGGGAGGAACAAGAAAACTTGGAAAGCAAATCATGAGACATAGGAGGCTTTATAGGGGCCGAGTAAACTTAGCTGAAAGGGGGGATGTGATAACCGCTACTTATTGGAACGGGAGACGGCACACCACATGGTGGCATGCGGTGGCCATCTTCTCAAGAGGACTCAAAAAAAAACAATTCAGGAGGTAAATCAATGCCAAGTTTTGTAATCGACGAAAAATGTGATGGGTGCAAAGGCGGGGAGAAGACTGCTTGCATGTACATCTGTCCCAACGACCTGATGGTCTTAAACCCAGAGGCCATGAAGGCGTACAACCAGGAGCCGGATCAGTGTTGGGAGTGCTTTTCGTGTGTGAAGATCTGTCCCACACAGGCGATTGAGGTCAGGGGATATTCTGATTTTGTTCCCCTTGGCTCCAGTATTGTGCCGATGAGAGGCACCGAGGATGTCATGTGGACCTGCAAGTTCAGAAACGGCTTGATCAAGCGCTTCAAGTTCCCCATCCGGACCACACCGGAAGGTGCGGCCAATGAGTACCCGGACCTGGCAGGTAAGGATCTTGACAGCGGTTTGCTCTCTACTGAGGAAGCCGAAGGCAAGACACTTTCAACGCCTCAGACTTAGGGCCGTGGAATAGACGACTTTCCAGTTTGGATGAACTCGGATGCCACTCATAGGTCCGTCTTAAGTGCTAAACTGGGAACTTATTATTCCACTGGTCCTTAGGGGCCTGCCGACAAAGGTTTGAGCAAACATGGAACTTAATCTTTAAGGATCAATAAGGAGGATAACGATATGGCAGTACCGAATAAACCTACGGGAGAGCTTCTCGCGGTAAGAGATCCGGAAGTTGAGGAAAGAGAAGTCGATATTTTGATTGTGGGTGGCGGTATGGCTGCCTGTGGCGCTGCGTTTGAGGTCAAGAAATGGGCGGCTGACAAGAAGATCCTTGTGGTTGACAAGGCGGCCATGGAGAGAAGCGGTGCGGTAGCCCAGGGGCTTTCGGCAATCAACACCTACATTGGCGAAAACCCGATTGAAGATTACGTCAGGATGGTCAGAAATGACCTCATGGGGCTTACTCGTGATGACCTCGTCTACGATCTGGGCCGCCACGTGGATGACTCCGTGCATCTCTTTGAAGAGTGGGGTCTACCCATTTGGAAAAAGAGCGCGGAAGGAAAGAGCTTAGACGGCGCAAAGGGCCAGGAGCTGGGCACCTTAAAGGAAGGGGCCCAGCCTGTGCGCACCGGCAAATGGCAGATCATGATCAACGGCGAGTCATACAAGTGCATCGTGGCCGAGGCGGCCAAGAAGGCACTCGGTGAAGAGAACATCCTGGAGAGGGTCTTCATTGTAAAGCTCCTCCTGGACGCCAACAAGGAGAACACCATTGCCGGGTGCGTCGGCTTCAGTGTCCGCGAGAACAAGGTGTTCATCATTAAATGCAAGGTCATGATGGTTGCCTGCGGCGGGGCTGTGAACATCTACATGCCTCGTGCCCAGGGTGAGGGTAAGGGACGTGCCTGGTATCCAGTGTGGAACTCAGGCTCCACTTACGCCATGCCCGCCCAGGTCGGTGCCGAGCTGACCATGTTTGAAAACCGGTTCACCCCGGCTCGTTTCAAGGACGGCTATGGTCCGGTGGGTGCCTGGTTCCTGCTCTTCAAGGCAAAGACCTTAAACGCACTGGGCGAAAACTTTGCAGCGAGTGATTTTGCGAAGAAAGAACTTGAAAAATACGCACCTTACGGGCTTGCTGCAGTAACCCCCACCTGTCTGAGGAACCACCTCATGCTGGCGGAGATGAAAGAAGGCCGTGGCCCGATCATGATGGATACGGTCGGTGCCCTGGCCGAGATCAGCAAGACCATGGACAAAAAAGAGATGAAGCACCTTGAATCCGAGGCCTGGGAGGACTTCCTTGACATGACCTGCGGCCAGGCGAACCTGTGGTGCGCACAAAACTGCGAGCCTGAAAAGACGAACTCTGAGGTCATGCCCACAGAGCCGTACCTGTTAGGCTCTCATTCCGGCTGCTGCGGTTTATGGTGCAGCGGGCCTGATGAAGACTGGGTGCCGGATTCTTACAAGTGGGGCTACAACCGCATGACCACGGTCAACGGCCTCTTTACTGCCGGTGACGGTGTGGGTGCCTCCGGGCACAAGTTCTCCTCGGGCTCCCATGCGGAAGGCCGCATGGCCGTCAAAGCGATGTGCAAGTATGTGCGCGACAACGCGGACTTTCAGCCTGCGCTCAAGGAGTCCACGCAGGAACTGGTGGATGAGACCTACCAACCTGTCAGGCTGTTCCTTGACAACTACAAGTACACCACAGCAGTGGACATCAACCCGAATTACCTGAAGCCATCCGGGTTTGCCATGCGCCTGATGAAGGCCACGAACGAGTATGGCGCCGGCTGGATGACCTACTATCAGACCACCGATAAAAACCTGGAGATCCTCCAGGATATGTTCAAAGTGATGCATGAGGATGCTGAGAAGCTGGGTGCTGGCGACCTGCATGAACTTATGCGGTGCTGGGAGATGAGGCACCGGCTGTGGACCGTGGAGTCCCATTGCCGGCACATCTACTTCAGAAAGGAGTCCCGCTATCCTGGTTTCTACTACAAGGCAGACTTTCCGGGAACCGATGACGAGAATTGGTTCTGCTATACGAACTCAAAGTATGATCCGGCAACCGGAGAGTGGGAAATGAAAAAGGTAGACTATATCAAGATCATCCCTGACTAAAAGTCAGTATCTTTTATGATGGGATGATATTCCGGACCTCCAGGCGCCGCGCATGCGGTGCCTGGAGATTTTTTTAAGCGGAGGAATAGCATGACAGAAGAACAGAGAGCTGAAGATTCCAAGAAGGGGAGCATCCTGGTTGTGGGAGGGGGGATTAGCGGGCTGACAGCAACCCTTGAAGCCGCTGAAGTGGGCTATGAGGTTTTTCTTGTGGAAAAGAATCCTTACCTGGGCGGCAGGGTCGCTCAATTGAAGCACTACTTTCCCAAGCTATGTCCTCCGAGTTGCGGCCTTGAGATCAATTTCAGAAGGATCAAGGATAATCCAGGGATCAGTTTCTATACCCTGGCGGAGATCGAGAGCATTTCAGGGGGTCCGGGGAACTATAACGTTACCGTAAAAATCAATCCTCGCTATGTGAACGAAAAATGCACCTGTTGTGACGAGTGTGCCAAGGTTTGCATGACAAAGCTCCCCAATGAATTCAATTTTGATATGGGTACCATGAAAGGGGCCTATTTGCCTCATGAGATGGCCTTTCCCATGCGCTACGTTATCTCTCCCAAGATTATCGGCACGGACGACGCAAAGCGGGCTCTTGAAGCATGCAAGTACGACGCCATTGACCTGGAGATGCAGCCCAAGACGGTTAACCTCAAGGTTGGCGCCATCATCTGGGCCACAGGGTGGAGGCCCTATGATGCCTCAAAGATAGACAACCTCGGGTTCGAATACCCCAATGTGATTACGAACATGATGATGGAACGCCTTTCCGCGATCAACGGCCCGACCAACGGGAAGATCTTGCGTCCTTCGGATAACAAGAAGATCTCAAAGATCGCCTTTGTTCAATGCGCGGGCTCGAGAGACGAAAACCATCTCCCTTACTGTTCCTACATCTGCTGCATGGCATCGTTGAAACAGGCCACCTACGTGAGGGAGCAATACCCTGAGGCCAAGATTTTCGTATTCTACATTGACATCAGGGCACCCGGACAGCGTTATGAAAAATTTTACAAAAAGATCAAAGAGGACGAGAACATCTTCCTGATCAAGGGCAAAGTGGCCGAAGTTCAGGAAGATCCGAGCACCAAGGATATCACGGTGGTGGCAGAAGATGCGGTAGGTGGCGAAAAGGTACAAGAAACAGTTGATATGGCTGTACTCGCCACAGGGATGGTTCCGAACACGGTGGACACCAAGTTGCCGGGCGACGTCAAGTATGACCCTGACGGCTTTGTGGTTTCAGACCTTGACAGAGGGGGAATGTATGCCACCGGATGTGCCCTGAAGCCCTTGGATGTGACCTCATCCAATCAACATGCCACGGGTGTGGCCCTTAAGGCCATTCAAACCTTGGTGAGCAGCTAGGAGGTAATCAATGGAGAAAAAGCTAGGCGTATATATCTGCAAAGGTTGCGGGCTCGGAGAGGCCCTTGACATAGAGAAACTGGAGAAAAAGGTTCCCCCGAAAATAAAGATCCGCAAGACCCATCCCATCGTGTGCTCCCCTGAAGGCGTTGAGCTGATCAAGCAGGACATCGCAGAAGAGGGAGTGAACACCGTAGTGATTGCAGCCTGTTCCCGGCGTGTGCTTTATGACGTCTTTGATTTTGGTCCGGCCATTGTAGTAGAGAGGGTCAATCTCAGGGAAGGCGTGATCTGGAGCCACAAGCCTCAAGATCCGGATGCTGAAGAGCCGGACGAGTTCATTCAGGAGATGGCCGAAGACTACCTTCGTATGGGCCTGGCCGAGGGCGAGAGGATACTGCCGGCCGAGCCTTACCAGCCGGAGGAGCCGATTGACAAGAGGATCATGGTGCTGGGCGGCGGTGTCACCGGGCTGAGTGCGGCCCTGGAGGTGGCCAAGGCCGGCTATGACGCCACTGTCATTGAAAAACAAGCTCAGGTGGGCGGGTTTGCAGCCAAAATGCGCAAACAGACCCCATGGGCCTACCCATATGAGGACTTGCAGGAGCCCGTGATTGAGCAGATTATCAAAGAGGCCCAAGCCCATCCCAAGGTTGAAATCCGAACGGGCATAGAGGTGGCCCGCATTGCCGGCGCCCCCGGGCTCTTCGATATGACCTTCAAGCCCACGGGCACCAAGAGCGCGTGGGATATACCGGAACCTGTGGAGGAGGTTGAGGGAGCTGAGGCCCCACCCCAACCGCCCGGTGCTGACAAAGCTACTCCCGAGGACCCCGCCAACATCCTGGCCAAAGATCCGGAGGCGGAACGCTTTGGGGCCATTATTTTGGCCACTGGTTGGAAGCCATGGGAGTTGCCGAAAGAGACCGAGGCCCCCAAAGAGGGCGAAGAGCCTAAAGAGGGCGAAGAGCCTGAAGCAAAAGAGCCTTCATATGATCATCTTGGCCTGGGGAAGCTTGCAAACGTAGTGACCAACGTGGCCTTAGAAGAGATGGCTGCTCAGGGCAAGATCCTGAGGCCATCTGACGGCAAACCCGCCACCAGTGTGGCTTTTGTGCAGTGTCCCGGCCAGGGTAGTGACGAAGACTTCCCCTATGCCGCGGCCATTACCAGCACGGTTGCCCTGAAACAGGCCAAGTATGTAAGGGATGACGGCGGCCCGGACGCCAGGGCTTATATCTTCTATCAGCACATGCGCACACTCGGCCAGAACGAATACTTTTACAAGAGCGCTCAGCAAGACGAAGGGATCTTTCTGACCAAGGGGGATGTGGTGAGTGTGTCTGAAAATGGCGATGGCACTCTTGTCCTGGAGGCCAACGACACCCTTCTTGGTGAAAACATCAAGGTGAGCGTGGATATGGTGGTGCTGGGCACGGGCATGGTGCCCACTACAAAGGATGATCCGGTCTTGAACCTGGCCTATCGACAGGGACCGGGTTTTCTGGATCTGGATCTCTTTGACGGATATCCGGATTCCAATTTCATCTGTTTCCCCTATGAAACCAGAAGGACCGGTATTTATGTGGCCGGGTGCGTGCGCAGGGCTATGAGTATCCAGGAATGCAGGGAGGATGCTGCCGGCACTGCCCTTAAGGCGATTCAGTGCATAGAATCTGCTAATCGAGGCGTATCCGTTCACCCCAGGTCAGGGGATATGACATTCCCTGATTTCTTCTTCCAGAGGTGTACGCAGTGTAAGCGATGCACTGAGGAATGTCCGTTTGGCGCCCTGGATGACGATGAAAAGGGGACGCCCCTTCCCAACCCGACCCGATGTCGAAGGTGCGGCACCTGCATGGGGGCATGTCCGGAGCGTATCGTCAACTTTGCGGATTACAGCATTGACTCGATCGGTTCCATGGTCAAGGCCATGGATGTTCCCGAGGAAGAGGAGAAGCCGAGGGTCCTTATTCTGGCCTGTGAGAATGACGCCTACCCGGCCCTTGATTTGGTAGGGCTGCATCGGCTGAGCTATTCGCCCTTTGTAAGGATCATTCCAGTCAGGTGCCTCGGGTCTATGAACGTGGTCTGGATCAAGGATGCCCTGTCCAAAGGGATCGATGGTATCCTGATGATTGGCTGCAAATTTGGGGATGACTATCAATGTCACTTTATCAAGGGGAGTGAACTGGCGAGTATCCGCATGGACAAAATCGGCGAGGCCTTATTGAGCCTGGCCCTTGAAAAAGAGCGCGTCCAGCAGGTTGAGATTGCTATTGACGAATACGACAAGCTTCCGGGCATCATCAAAGAATTCATGGATACGATAGAGGAGGTTGGCCCCAACCCGTTTAAGGGCTTTTAAGAGCTAGGAGAGGTGTAGAAAAAATAACGGATTGAATATTGACGATTGACAATTGAATATTAATTGTCAATCGTCAATCGAAAATTGTCAATTCTGGGAGGTATGAAAATGGCAAACAGCTACTGGGTGGAACCTGACGTCAGATTTGTCAAACAGCTCAAGAGACTGGGGGGAGATACACTCAAAAAGTGCTACCAGTGTGCCACGTGTTCAGTGGTATGTCCCATCTCCCCGGAGGAGAGACCCTTTCCAAGAAAGGAAATGATCGCAGCCCAGTGGGGGTTGAAGGACAAACTCGTTGGCAACATGGACGTTTGGCTCTGCCATCAGTGCAATGATTGCTCGACTTACTGTCCGAGGGGGGCAAGGCCCGGAGATGTGCTGAATGCTGTGAGGGCTTACAGCATTCAGGAATATGCCTGGCCGAAGTGGCTGGGCAAGATTGTGCCCGACGGCAGATTCTGGTGGCTGCTTCTGGCCATACCGGTGGCTATTTTTCTTTTCCTCCTTGGAGTAACCGGCCATCTGCATATACCAGAGGGTGAGATCGAATTTGCCAAGTTCTTTCCAACCCTGCTTGTGGATATTATTTTCGTCCCTCTGGCAACCTTCTGGATCCCCGTCGTATTCGGAATCGGGATTTACAGGTTCATGAGTGACATCCACAAGAACGCTGTGGCAGAGGGAAAAGCGAAACGGAAGGACTTA
Source organism: Desulfobacterales bacterium (assembly GCA_030616475.1). Lineage (GTDB taxonomy): Bacteria > Desulfobacterota > Desulfobacteria > Desulfobacterales. Next base: position 6,879 of record JAUWXF010000006.1, on the reverse strand, counting down.
AATATCCCAGATTTTCTGAAGAGCATAGCTTGCACGATCCCTACCATTCTGAGCCACAGCAAGTTTTCCCAGTGTACTGAAAACAAAGGCCGGTATCTTGCTCATATCCTCGTGCTATTTTCATTTGTCGGGCTTTTTGTCGTCACTAATATCTTCTTTGTGGCATTGTATATACTCCAAATACCCGGACCCTATGCCCAGGCTAACCCTGTAAAAATCCTGGCCAACATCAGTGCCATTGCGCTCCTTGTCGGAGTCATACTCATGATCTCAAACCGGCTTAAAGACACGGGTGCTAATGTGGGCAAAGGGAGCTATTTTGACTGGTCCCTGATCATTCTGGTCCTTGGCTTGGTCGTCACGGGGGGGTTGTCCCAGTTGACGAGACTGGCCCATCTACCCAGTATTGCTTACCCGATGTATTTTGCCCACCTGGTTCTTGTATTCTGTCTGTTTGCCTATTTGCCATTTTCCAAGCTGGCCCACCTGGTCTATCGAACGCTGGCCATGGCGTATTCTCGGTATTCCGAGAGGGAACCGTGTGATTAGGATTTTGGATTGCGGATTGCGGATTGATGAGACGCCCCTTGAGTCGGCCCTGAAGCCGGCCCAAGGGGCTATTTTTTTTGGAGCTTTGTGATCCGGGCGGGGACCCGCCTGCCAACGCCTCGCTCGCAGGGGAGCTACAATGCCGGCATATACGGCAATGGCGGGCAGGTAAACCCCGCCCCTACGAACCGTTCCTTCCAATGTGTGTAGGGGCGGGCTTTATGCCCGCCCGAACCCGCCCGAAAAAGCTGCTTTAATTCAGTAGACGAAAAAACAAAAAGGGAGAGACTTGACACGAAGTGAAGCTCGCGCTAATCGTCTCTCCCTTTTCTTATTAAGACCTAAAAGGGCTAACAGGCGCTCAGGAACTTATAATACCGGATGAGGCAGAAATTCTTTCTCCTTTGCAGCCGCCTCCTTAATCTCCTCTACCCGGCCCAAAACCCCATCTATGGCCTCTGCGCCAAGGGACTTTGACTTGGCTATCTCTTCAAAAAGCGCCCTGTTAAATGCTATAGGTACGTCCGTAATAAAACCTCTTGAATCTACCCTGGCAGTGTCAAACGCATCCATGACTTCTTTGGCCTTAGCGTCATCCATTTCCAGAATAAAGCAAGATAACTGCCCTCCAAACATCGACTCTATCTTGCCCTCAAGCTCACTTCCCTTGATTGCTCCTATCCTCTTGTCATCCAAAAGCACAGCAACGGACTTAGCCATATCACACACCTCCTAACTAAATTTCCATATCAGGTAAATCTACTTCAAGTCTCACTTCCTTTTCTTTCACATACTTCGCATTGCAGAAGGGATAACCGAATTCCTTCCACCACTTAACAATCACTTTGTATACCTCGGGCCTGAAGATAACCTTAGGTGGAAAGAGACCTTCTGCCACCATGCCCCTGACAAAACTCCCGCTGAATTTCTGTTTTTCTTTGGTATGACCACAGCATTCACTGTATGCGATCTCGTTACACACAGGACAATACCAGAATTCTTTCATATTCTGAGGCCTGATCTGTAAGCCATACGGCACATCATTGATAGAGGCAGGAAAACCGTAACTCGGTATTCCCTTGCTCCAGAGTGTCTGTGTGGCAAACATATCATAATATTCACCCACAGCCGCATGGTCTCTTCCGAACATGTGGTGCGTGCAGCCCATGTTCTGCCTGATGATTCCATGTAACATGGATTCAAGAGGATTTCCGTACCTCATGTCCCACAGAGTGAATGTTACTATGTGCCTTTCAGGCTTGATATAGCCCCCTTCATTAACCGCCGCATGACCTTCAATTATTGCCTCATCCGGATAATCCCCGGGTCTCTTAACACCAATGATCGCGTTTACCTGTATGCCGTGACAGGGCTCCATATCGCCCGTGTAACCGGCATCCTTCATCAGGAACTCATGGCCGATGTGTGGAACATTTCTCGTTTGATGGTTTATTACGGTTGTCCATCCCCTCCTGTCATATTCTTCCCTGGACTTCACAGGAGGAAACCAGAACTTGTCAAACGGCGGCAGGAGCTTGGGCTCATTGATGATCCTATACTTCCCGGCTAATACCACGGGACTCAGACTCTTGTAGATAACCCAGCCCGGCATTTTCTTATTAAATGGCTCTTGTACAACCTCCGGGTTGTCTTCAGGGGTCCCAAAGGTCTTGTGAGCCAACTCTTCCGGGTTGTCAATCCTCCATATTTCATCAATGTCAAGGATTGCAAAGGGCTTTCCCTTAAGCCTTAGAAGCAAGCTGTCTCCGACTGTGACACCGAGGTCCTTAAGTTCCTCTTCAGTGATATCAAAGACGAGTGGATAAGGGAAAATCCATTCATTCAACAACCTTCTCTCCTTTAATATCCTATCGACCTCTGCTTTCTTCATTGACCCTTCAACAGGAGAAAAGAAACCGTAGCACGTGGACATGATCTCCCTGTAAACATTCCTTACAGGTTGACCATTTTCATCCAACGTCGCCTTAATATCGTATGATGCAGAACACCTTTGTGCCAACTTTTTCCCCAGCTCAGGATCCCTTACGACCCTTTCTTCAAGTCTGCCTCCATGAGGCGCTGGCCTTTCTATCAATATCGACATTGCATACCTCCTTACTTTTTCTTACTAGCTTAAAATAAATCACTGTTTCGGCAACTATGACCCATCCAGAATGTCAAGGCAAAAACCAAGAAATTCCGGACTTTGAACTTAGCTCCGCAACATGTGTCCTCTGGCTATCTCCGGCCTCTCCTCCTTTCGTGTGATTTTTTTCTATCTTTTGATATTTCCTTCTAATCATTGCAAATAAAACAGAAAAACGGATCGTTTCTTTTAGTACAACCCCCCCATTTTGTCAAGGACAAAATTCTTGGCCCTCCCCCATCAAGGGGGAGCGAGTTTCAAGCATTGCGAAGGAATACGGGACAGGACTTGCCCGTTAGAACGTTGTCGGTGGAGAGCTGCAACGCCTGTGCCAGGACCAGAGGTGGGCAGAAACAGGAGCAAGTAGTTAAAAACAATGAGGACCATAGGAGCATAGGGGCGCTTCTGCACGTAACCTGAGAGGGAGGGGTGTTAGTCTTTTTTACAGATTGTAAAAAACTGATTGGGGGGCATCGCTTCCAGCGCCGGAAAAAGCTTTTCGGGCGGGGATAAACCCCGCCCCTACGAACTGCACCTCCAAATGTGTGCAGGGGCCAGCGTTCGTGTCCGCTCGCGAGCGTGTAGGGGCGGGGTTTACCTGCCCGCCAGTGCCCCATTTGCCTCGCAATCTCAGCGAGGGGGCAGGCCTTGGCAGGCGGGTCCCCGCCCGAGGAGGTGAAGGCGGGATCAGAAAGGAAGGCGGCGGCTACTTACGCCAGAATTCAGGTACGAACAGGACGAGAACCGTGTAGATTTCCAGTCGCCCCAAGAGCATACACAGGATGAGCAACCACTTGCCCAAGACCGGGATATGGACATAGTTATCCGTGGGGCCTACCGTTCCCAGGCCCGGCCCGATATTACCAATGGTGGCTGCAACAGCGGCAAAAGAGGTCACCACATCGACCCCCATAGCGGCAAGGAGAAAAGAGCACAGAATAAATAGACCCAGGTAAAGCATAAAATATCCCCATATGCTGTGGAGGACTTCGTTCGATACGGGGCGACCTCCCAGTTTGACCTGTGTGACTGCATGTGGGTGAATCAGGCAGAAAAGCTGTTTATACGAATGCTTCAAAAGGAGCATAATGCGCAGGCACTTCATCCCGCCGCCAGTGGAGCCTGCCGAGGCCCCAAGAAACATGCAAAAAAGCAATATGTTTTGGGAAAGAGAGGGCCACTTTTCAAAATCGGCCGTGGTGTATCCGGTCGTCGTAATGATGGAGATTACCTGGAAGGCCCCAAAACGCAAGGCCTCCGAACAAGTCTCATACACTGTATGATAGACGTTGAAGCTGACTGTAAGAACAAAAATGGCAACCGCGCCCATGAAAAAACGAAATTCCGGGTTGCGCCAGAATACCCGGAGATCTCCCTTCAGGAATTGATAATGAAGGGAAAAATTGATACCGGCAAACAGCATAAAGAGAATGACCACCGTATCGATGTATGGACTGTGATACGACCCAATGGAGGCGTTTTGCGTGGAGAATCCTCCGGTTGCCATGGTCCCAAAGGTGTGGCAAAGGGCTTCAAACAGGTCCATGCCGCCCAACATCAGCAATAGGGTCTCTGCCGCGGAAAAAAGCAGATAGACCTTCCACAGGACCATGGCCGTGTCCCTTATCCGTGGCTTTAGTTTGTCAGGCACAGGTCCGGGGACTTCCGCCTTGTAAAGCTGCATGCCTCCGACGCCCAGCAACGGCAGGATGGCCAGGGAAAGCACAATAATTCCCATGCCGCCCAGCCAGTGGGTAAGGCTCCTCCAGAAGAGAAATCCTCGAGGGACTACCTCTATGTTCATCAGCACTGAGGCCCCTGTGGTGGTAAAACCCGAAACAGATTCAAAAAAGGCATCAGCAAAGGTGTTGAACACGCCCCCCCAATAACATGGGAGAGCCCCAAAAAAACCAGCAGCAGTCCACCCGATGGCCACCACGCCCATCCCCTCCCGGTGGCTCATGATCTCGCCTCTGGCACCTCTGAAGACAAGATAAAGCACGAGCCCACTGGCCAGGGTGACCGCCATCGATTTCAACAGGGGCCAAATACTTTCGTCCTGGTAGTAAAGGCCGAAAAGGAGTGGAAAGACCATGGTCAGGCCGAGAAAGAAGGTCAAAATTCCTACCAGGTGGAGGGTGTATGGCAGGCGCATTTAAAAGTACTCCAGCTTGACCATGAGGGCCTTCTCAACCTGGGGGATGGCCTGGCGGGTAGACAGGATGATGATCCGATCCTGTGGCACTATGATGCTGTCGCCCGTCGGGATAATAACCTCGTCTCCACGTATGATAGCCACGACCAGGGCGCCCTTGGGAAATGGGATCTGCCGGAGAGGTTTTCCCACAATATCAGAGGTTTCCAGTGCAACAGCCTCAAGGGCTTCCGCCTCTTCCCCCTTGAGCGCCATTGCAGACAACACTTTGCCCCGTCGAACGTGTTGCAGGATGCTATTGATTGCAGCAAGCCTGGGACTGACGATGTGTTCAAGGCCGATGGCAGAAACCAAAGGAAAGTAGCTAAACTTACTAATGCGGGTTACGGTTTTGTGTGCTCCCATTCGTTTGGCAAGAAGGGACGTGAGGATGTTCGTTTCCTCGTCTCCCGTCAGCGTTGCCACCACGTCCATATCCTGGACGTTTTCTTCCTGAAGAAGCACCTGATCAGAGCCATCGCCCTGGAGGATCAGGACTTTGTCGAGATGTTCTGCCAGCCTGTTGCAGCGATAGGGGTCTTTTTCAATCAGCTTGGTATGTATGGACAACCTTTCAAGGGCTTTCGCGAGCCTGAGCCCAAGCTTACCGCCGCCTACAATGAGTACGTATTTAAAGGCTTCGGCCCGTTTCCCGAAGATCTTCAAAGCTTCCTTAAGTTCATTTTCCTCTGAAACGAAGTAGATCAGGTCCCGTTCCAGGAGCTGGTCCTCCCCGGAGGGGATAATGACTTTTTCATCTCTGATAATGGCTGCCACAAGGATTTTCTTGTTGCCCGTCTTCTTCTTCAGATCAATTAGCCTGGTCCCAGTGACAGGGCAATCTGCATCCAGGCGCACCCCAATGAGCTTGATGCGGCCGTCGGCAAATTCACCCACATCTACAGCCCCGGGAACTTGCAGCAGCCTCTCAACCGTCTTGACCGCCTCGACCTCCGGATTTATCATCACATCGATGCCATAGGGGTCATGGCTTAAGGCATCCTGATACATAAGATATTCTTCGCCTCTGATACGGGCCAGCTTGATGGTTGCGGGGGAAAGGATGTTGGCAAAAAGGGAGGCCACCAGGTTGGTCTCGTCGCTGTTGGTGACGGCCAGCAAGATATCTGCCTCTTTTATGCCCGCTTGTTCGAGCATAGCCGGGCTACTTCCAGAGCCCTCCACGGTTTGGACATCCAAATTTTCAGAGATACGGCGCAAAGCGTCCGCATTCTTCTCAATAACGATCACATCCTTGTCTTCCAGGGAGAGGCGGCTGGCAATATGGAAACCAACCTCACCCGCGCCAACAATAATGACCTTCAACGAAATCGCTCCTACAGCACTTTTTATTATCCGTCCGTCAAATACTACACCACCTGCATCCTGTCAACGATGGGCATGGGTGGTCAGCCCTGACGCATGTCATCCCCTCACCCCTGGCCCAGACCGGAATTTATCAGCTTGTGCCCTATACAGTAAGCATGAGCGCCAGGGCAGGCCTAACCCTCAATACTGTTGAATTGAGGCAACCTTTTCGGGCGTGCATAAAGCCCGCCCCTACGCACAGCGGAAGGTACGGTTCGTAAGGGCGGGGTTTACCCCCGCCCGGACCCTAAAACCTCTGGGGTCAATGCTGTTGAGTCAAATTACCACCGCCAGGCGGTGGCTTGTTTTATTGGTCCTGAAAGGTACCCTACGGTAAGTGCCTAAAATGCCTAAAGTGAGCTAAAGTGGCTAAAGTTTAAAAAGGTGGAAGTTTGATCTTATTTTTGGACTTTTCCTTGGGTGCCATGGACAAACTTGTTTGTCCGTGCCCGTTTTCGACTCGATAATGGAACCTCCAGGTATCAGAAAAACTTCAAAAATGGACATGACCGGAATCATTGAAGTACTAAACCGTTTTTCTTCTTTGTTACTTCATATCGACACCTTTCACACGGACAAACAAGTTTGTCCATGGCACCACACATATTCACAACACGGTATT
>JAUWXF010000304.1 GCA_030616475.1 Desulfobacterales bacterium | reverse complement strand
TCATTTTGTCATTCGGTATTCGAATTTGTTTCGGACCCGCCTGCCATCGCCACGTACTTCATGCAGCTTACATGCTAGCATCTCTGGCAATGGCGGGCAGGTTTCGGATTTCGATATTCGGATTTTGCCTGAATATGGCTTTTCGTTCAGGCACTATCTAGTATTCATCATATATCAGCCCTGCCCAGCTCGATTCGTCGTAGAGCCTGGCTTCAATATCTACGCCAAAAAAATCGGCGACCGGTCTCAGGATCTCCGGATTGTTTTTCCAAACAGTACGGCCTGCGTCCAATACCACCTCAACCCCATTTTTGGTCATCTTGCCAAGAGGCTGGCGACATATCCCGACCGGCATGCCAAGGATCGCCATAAGGGTCTTTGTGCCCAGAGGATTTCTTGCACGGCAACCCACGGCCCCATACGGTGTCTCCTCCTCGGTTTTTACAGTCACAATGCCGAAAAGAGGTTTCAAGGCATCCCTGAGTTTCTCTGCCTCAGCATGGTTGCCCTGGCCGATGAGTGTGGTCATATCCTGGACCGCCTTGGGCGCTATGTTGGAGGCCACTGAGATGACGCCGCTTGCCTTGATGGCGGGGTCGGTCATCATGGTGAAGGTCTTATCGTCATCGCCGGATAGTATCGTGAAATCCTCCCCGCAGCACTCCCGCGTGCGTTTCATGTTATCGATGTTTCCTGTGGCTTCCTTTACCGTACTCACATTGGCAAATTGATTGTTCAGTATGGCCAGGTCTTCGGGCAAAAGTTGGGCTCCTGTGCGCCCGGGGATGACGTATGGGATCATCTGCATCTGAGGAAACTTGTCTGCCACAGGGGCCACGTACTCCCTGCGTATCTCAAGTGAACTTGGCCCATTGTAATAGGGGTCTACCAGCAACGCTGCATCAGCTCCCACATGGACTGCATGTTCGGTGCTTTCCATGGTTTCACGGGTATTGTTGCTGCCCGTACCTGCAATGGACCGGCACCTTCCCTTGCACTTCTCAACCACCACCCGAATTACCTCATTGTGTTCTTGCCAGTTCAATGTGGGACTCTCACCTGTGGTACCCACTGCCAAAATCCCACTCAAACCACCTGCAATTTGAAACTCGACCAGTTTTTCCAGGCCTTCATCATCGACTTCATAGTCGTCTTTGAATGGCGTCATCAGTGCCGTGTAACACCCGTTAAACATGGTAACACCTCCTTGTTTTGCGTTGCCCCAAAAAAAAAACAGCCGGAGCCCTCTCCGACTGCAACCAACCAAGAGAGCGCTCCACGAAAAAGCCGTGACAGTCCTGCGGATCTTATCCGCAGGCCCAACCCGCTTTCGTAACAGGCCAAAAGCGAATTTCGGCGGTACACCCTTTCACCGCAAGATCAAAACACGGGGCCTGTTCCCCCTGTCCTGCGGCTACTTATGAGTACCGCGCCTCAACTCTGGTTTTAAGCGAACGTATAAGATGGTAGTTGAGTTGTCAAGAAAAAAAACGATATGTTCAGCACCTGAGTGTGGCGATCAACTTCTCTGGGTCCAGCAGGATTTCAAAGGCATGTTTGATGTGGGCCACCACAATGTCGGCCTGCAGCATGGCCTGGGTCGTGGCACCTTCTGCCTGAATGGTGCATATGGAAAGCCCGGCGACCCTGAACATCTCCACATCAATATTGCCATTGCCCACACAAACCGTACGCTCTGCTCCGATCGATTCAACAAAGGTTCTTTTCTCCTGGGCTGTTTTGGTTATAACCGGCTCAATTTCTGAAAAGTCCGGGAAGGTGTGTTTGAGGGTTCCCCGTGTGTCGCCGGAAAGGACGAAAATCTTAAATCCCTGGGCCTTCAGCTTTTCTAGATAATCCAAGACCCCAGGGATGAAATCACCCGATTCGGTTAGGGTGCCATTCAGATCCAGGACCAGGTTTTCCATCTCAACGGAACCCCAGCCGGGCACAGCAATCGTTTTCACTTTTGTCCTAAGCCCCCTCACCTTCTTGTTGTCGACCTCTTCAACCCTCTCTTTCAATGACTTGTCCTCTCTTGCTTTTTCCGAATAGGCAGCGTAAAGGCTATGTAACAAGGCCAGTAAGAAAGGTCAAGGGGAAGGGTCGAAAGGTGGACGCAGTCCCCACGGGAGTTCTGGGGACACCATACTTATCAAGGCCACGTCATTTAAAGAGGTAACCCATTGAAGTAACGAAGTTATTCGCGTAATCAATTTTTGGTAAATCCGTACTGTTTTCAAGGCGTCAGCCGCAAACTCGAAGCACGAAATGCGAAACAAATACGAATGACCCAAATCCC
>JAUWXF010000151.1 GCA_030616475.1 Desulfobacterales bacterium | reverse complement strand
CGTGCCAAGAATGCATATCAAGTCGCGCCAGGGCAGGCTTGAACCCCTGGCCCAGACCCTGGCCCAGACCGGGATTATGAGCTTAGTAGATTAATTTAAGCACGTCGCGCCAGGGCGGGCCGGGACTGCCGGCTTGCTAGCTTAGACTAAGCTGAAGCGCCAGGGCGGGCCTGAACCTGGAACCGATCACTTTAGGTGTATGTCTGAAGCGTACATATTACACATCTAAGGGCCAAACAAGGTTCCAAAGCTGAAAATGGTCGTTTAAGGGTTCAAAAGACCTGTTTTGGGAATTTTTATCGTGGTATATCAACAGGATAGCTTGGTCCGACCCCAAAAGCCTCAGGCCGCCTGATCTTCGGCAAGCGGGAGAGGAGGCTCTTGAAAGGAGCAAAATGTTAAGATTTTAGGGACATCTCAGACTTTTCACTACGGCGATGAGGTACTGAAGGTCTATGAGGTTTGGATAGAACCAATGTGATAAGAAAACCCTGGAGCCACTACCCACGCAATTCTTACCATGCCCATAGCTTGTTTTTGGCCGTAACCTACAGTCCAAACATAAGTGTGGTCTCCCCTGAGCTGCCTGCTTCCTCCTGCATCGATTGTCAGTCCAGATCATGCGTTGATCTGTTGCCTTTGCTCCTCGCTTGCGGTACACTGAATTGGTTATCACTGGCGGGGCATAGAGGAGATATAGAGGAAAAAGGAGGGAGCAATGCGTCAGCAGCGGGGCCTCCAGGCCGGCCTGACCACCAACGCGCGGGACCCCGGACAGGTGATGGCACTGGCCGATGCCGGCCTGATGCAGAGCTTTGGTGTGTCAGCCGGCAAGGGAGAGTGGACTGTGCTGGCGTCCCATCCCCGTGCTGTAATCAACCTGCTCCTGCTGCGCGCGGGCTTGCCGCAAATAACGGACTGGGCCGTAAAAGCACTTTCTCAGGGGGCTGGTTGTCTGTTGCTCCTGGCCTACAAGGGCGCTCACCATGGATTTTCCCCAACAACGGACGAGTTATCTGCTGCCTTCAGCCTGCTCACGCACCTAGGGCGCAGGGCAGGGGTGGCCGTGGCTGCCGATGATTACTCCCGCCGTCGGCTCGGGTTAGCCGAGACGTGCGGGAAAGGCTTTTTGCGCGTTAACCTCGACGGCACCCGCGACTCCTGCTGCTTCCCGGCCTGCGAATATCGGTGAGGATGAGTTTATATTTGAATATGTAATGAGAAACGCAGACTTTGTGGATGACCTAAAGAGATGTGGACTTTGCGAACATAGATGCGGGGTAAACAGGTTGGAGGGAGAAACAGGCGTTTGCAGAGTGACAGCGCCAGTTGTGGCCTCCGCCAACTTGCATCTGGCCGCACCACCAAGCTACACTGTGTTCATGGCCGGCTGCAATTTCAAGTGCTTGAAGTGTCAAAGCTGGACAGTCTCCCAGTATCCGGACAACGGATACCACCAAAGAGGATATGTAGATCCCGAAACACTAGCCGAAGAATGCGTGCAAGAATTGAACTCCTTCGCAGCCAGACTCATAGGAGCGGATAGGATATCCTTTTCAGGTGGTGAATCCACCATTCATCTGCCGTATCTTGAAAGGGTGGTTGAAGAGGCAAGAAAGATTAAGCCAGACACGAAGGTGAATTTTGACACCAATGGATATATGACTGAGAAGAGCCTGGAAAGGGTATTGTCTTTTTCCACATCAATCACGTTTGACCTAAAGGCGTATAATGACGAGGTTCACCTGGCCTTAACCGGAGCGTCTTCCAAACCAGTACTCAGGAATGCCGAGTATATCGGAAGATATGCAAGGGACAGACTCTGGGAATATAGAATCGTCGTGATACCTGAAATAACCGAAGATGAGGTAAAGCCATTAATCGATTTCATTGCTAACATCGATCCGTCTCTGACTGTATGCTTTCTGGCCTTCAGGCCGAACTTTGTTTTGGAAAATCACCCGGGTGCGAAGAAAAAACTTATGCAAAGGTGTGTACGGATTGCCAAGGATTCTGGCCTGGAGAATGTCTACTGGTCCGGACATCCGAACATTCCCGGGAAAAGCGCCAATTTAGAAAGTAAAATTAGGGCTAAGTATTCGCTGAAGGGTGCCCAACTTGCTGGTTCATACGCTCTATCCGCAGGCTGTCAAACTCATCCAAGGGGGTGTTCAACCTGCATCTCAAATCAGACATGCGAAATTAAGGCGTATATTCCCAATAGGGTAACGTGAATTGACCGGGACGTCCATAAATATATAAACCCCTAAACCACGGCTTCAAGAAGCAGGAGGTAAAACTTATGGAGCCACGTTTTGAGCCTGTAAATACGAACTTGTCTTATGATCAGGCCAAATCACTGTTTGACGCATATGTGAAAGACCCCGGGGTGCGCAAGCACTGTAGAGCATCAGAGCAAATCATGCGAGGGCTGGCTAAACACTTTGGTCAAGACGAAGAACAGTGGGCAATCCTCGGACTACTCCATGACATTGATTTTGACAAGACACAGGTCGATCCGGTGAATCATTGTGTGCTTGCCATAAGCATCTTGAAGGATGCCGGGGTTTCCGGTGAGGCCATCGATATTATTTGCTCGCATGCCTGGGGATCGGAATGCGGTGGAGGAAACGTGGCAGACAAAAAGAGAACCAGGAACATAGAGCATGCCCTGGTGGCTGCAGAAACCGTCACCGGCCTGGTCTATGCGGCAGCATTGATGAATCCTGAAAAGAAACTTGCAAATGTAAAAGTTAAGTCACTCAAAAAGAAATATAAGAGTAAGGCGTTTGCGCGAAATTGTAATCGGGAGTTTATTGCAGAGATAGAGAATACAGGCCTGGAACTAAATGGATTCTTTGATATCGCTATAAGGTACATGCAGGAAATTAGTGATGAATTGGCGTTGTAAAGCGGGAATAGGGTCGGACCATAAACTCTCTCTGGTTTGGCTTCATCTCTATAAGCCCCCAATCAAAAAGTGTATGGGCCGATCATGGAAGATTTCTGCACTTTTGTCAAATACAGATTTTCGGACGTATTGTAAATAAAGGGTTATATTCATACGTAAACAAGCAATAGATCGATTATCCTTACTTATCCTACTGTTTTTAAAGAATATTAGCTTAATGCAAAGTTTCCGTTAAGGATAGGGGTTCGACCGGGTAAATGTCAGAAAAGGAAATACACAAATACAAAACTTGGCAAATCTGGTTGTTGGCCGCAAGGCCTAAGACCTTGTGGGCAGGTATTATTCCGGTGATCGTTGGCACAGCCATGGCATTGGAAGCCAGGAAATTTCACATGGTATCCTTTCTCGCCACAGTGGCAGGGGCCGTGCTGATTCAGGTTGGAACAAATTTTGCCAATGATCTGTTTGACTTCCAAAAAGGGGCAGATAATGAAGGACGGAAGGGGCCCATGCGGGTTACTCAGGCTCGACTCGTGACACCGCATCAAATGAAAGTTGCTACGACAACGGTATTCCTCCTGGCATTTCTGGTGGGTATTTATTTGGTCTGGCGAGCAGGATGGCCAATTTTGATTATCGGACTATTATCGATCTTATTTGCCGTGCTTTATACTGGCGGGCCGTTTCCATTGGGTTATATGGGTCTGGGGGATATACTTGTACTGATATTTTTCGGTCCTGTGGCTGTGGGGGGAACATACTACATTTTTGCGGGGCAAATCAACAGGGCCGTGGTGCTGGCAGGGTTTGCCCTGGGGATGATTGCCACGGCGATCTTAATCGTGAACAATCTTCGGGACATGGAAAGCGATAGAAAGAGCGGGAAAAAGACCTTGGCAGTACGGTTTGGCGCAGGTTTTGCCAAAGCCGAATATCTGGTAATGATTTGTGGCGCCATGTTGCTTCCGATAATCATCTATTTCGTAGAAGGGAGGCATGGCTGGGCGATACTTGCCGTACTCTACATCTTTCCTGCCATTCCCGTTATAAGAAAGGTATTCACAGTTGCCGATGGCCATGTACTAAATGATGCCTTAGCCGGCACGGCACGGCTTATGGCGGTATTCGGCTTCCTGTTTTCACTCGGCTGGTTATTATGAAAATCTGCCAGGTTTCCTTTATCGATTTTGAACTGACTTTCAGGACCCCCCTAGTTACTGCCCGCGGCTTATTCAAACGTCGAAAAGGGATCGTTATTTCAGCCAGGACAGATGACGGATTTTCCGGAATCGGGGAAATATCCCCCATGGGTGCTTTTAGCAGGGAAAGCCTTCCGCAAGCGAGACGAAGTGCACAGGATGTGGCCGATTATCTGGGCAATGCAGAGGTTCCGGAGGACCCGGAAGCCCTGGCGCAAGTCATCGGGCATTTGGAGGATAAATTGAGCGCGCCGCCATCTGTACTATTTGGCTTTGAAATGCTCCTTGGGGATCTTGCAGGCAAAAAAGCAGACCTTTCGCTTTCCAGTTGGTTTAGCGGCAATGCCTCAAGGGATGTGGCGGTGAATGCAATTCTCACTGGATCGCCGGAAGATATTCAAAGACAATTGGTCTTAAAAACAGCCAAGGATTTTCGAGTCTATAAAATTAAGATCGACGCCGGAGACATAAAACCCGCTCTCGAAAAGATTAAGGCGGTGCGAGACAGGGTGGCAGATGATGTAATGATTCGGCTGGACCTGAACAGAGGCCTCGATTTTGAAGAGGCCGTGGGCCTGCTAAGTCAAACAAAGGAATTTGGGATTGAATATGTGGAAGAGCCGTTGAAAGAGCCGACCACGCAGGGCCTGACTGCATTGCGGGAGAAGACCGGGTTGCGGATTGCTCTGGACGAAACAGTGGCAGAAACCGAGAAATTCTATGACCTCCTGAACAGTAAAGCCTGTGATGTCATTGTGGTGAAACCCATGGTTCTGGGCGGCATTAGCAAATCGATCAAACTGTCTAAAATATCAGCAGAACAAGGCCTCAAAATGGTGATTACTTCTACGTTGGAATCCGGCATTGGAGTTGCTGCATGTCTTCACGTGGCGGCAATGCTGGGTCATCATATTCTTCCGTGCGGGCTGGATACTCTCGATTTGTTCCAGGATAACATCATTAATGAAAACCTTCCGATAGTTAATGGGCACATGAATGTGCCGGAAAGACCGGGGCTGGGCGTCAGTCTCAGAGATTCGCTGATACGTTCGGCCATCTAATTGGAGCTCTCGAAAGTTCTACAACCTATTGAAAGTTCTACGACTTTAGTTGAGTGGTTGAGTAGTTAAGTGGTTAAGTTGTAGTGTCGTTGGACCACTCAACCACTTAACTACTCAACTACTCGACCAATTGTGAGCGAAGCGAACCAAGTTCCAACCATGGAGAAAACCACCTGTCCCATTTACACGAACTCCCTGCGATATCCCCACCGGATTGCCTTTTATGATTCACGACATAGTATCAGTTTTCAGGAAGCCGAAATTCGGATCCGCCGTATGGCCCAGTGGCTGATTATGCTGGGCACAAAAAGCGGTGATAGAATTGGAGTGCTTTCACAGAATTCGCTCGATTATGCTATTGGAGTATATGCCATTAGCAGGATTGGCGCCTCTATGGTTTCATTGAATCTGCGTTTGACGGAAAAAGACTGGAAACAGCAATTGGCATTATCGCGGTGCCGAAGGATTCTCTGTGACAAAAATCACTATGAGCGGGCGAAATCATTGGAATTGCCTGTCCACATTTTGGAGGATGGTCCTCAAACATCGGTGAACAGCAAGGCAGAAAAGGTCGAACGATTGATCTCCGAGAATATTATTCTGAACAATGAAGCCTCCGTGATTTTTACCTCGGGCAGAAAAGGGATTCCAAAAGGAGTTATTCTGACCAGTGGCAATTATTACTACAATGCGCTCGCATCGAATTTGAATCTTGGATTGGCAGCCGGGGATTGCTGGCTTTTGTCCCTGCCGTTATACCATGTGGGCGGGTTGTCGATTCTGCATCGGTGCGCACTGGCCGGGGCATCTGTTTATGTGACTCATGGTTTTGACTGCGAAGAAACAAACAGTTTAATAGATGCGTCCGGGATTACCCATCTTTCTCTGGTGCCCACCATGCTGCAACGGTTGATTGAATCAAGGGGTGATGAACCCATGCCGGACACTGTCAAGGTGATTTTACTGGGCGGGGCACCGGTACCCAAGAAGATGGTAGAAAAAATCAGACAATTCAGATTACCCGTACTCACCACGTATGGCATGACGGAATCAGCTTCACAAATTACTAGCATGTCGCCCGGTGATCCGGCGGAGAAATTATCCACCTCGGGAAAACCATTAAAGTATGTTCAACTTCGGATAGTCAATTCCGAGGGAAAAGGCTTTCCTGCGGGCGTGGAGGGTGAGATTATCGTAAAAGGGAAAACACTCTTTAGGGTGTATCTCGATCGTAACGCGGAGGAAAAACGGGCAGATGATAAGTGGTTTTTCACTGGAGACAAAGGATATCTCGATTCCGATGGATATCTCACTGTAACAGGCAGAATGGATGACATGTTTGTCTCCGGTGGCGAGAATATTTATCCCGGGGAAATTGAGGTTGAGGCGGCATCTTACCCCCACATCAGGGCCTGTGCCGTTTTAGCGGTTGATGACACAGAGTGGGGAAAAAGACCGGTGCTCTTTGTTGAACCAGTGGAGACACGAGAATTTAACGAACAAGACATGGCAGCATATCTGAAAACAAGACTGCCCAGGATAAAAATACCGGAAAGAATCATTTCGCTGAATCGATTGCCTCGAGCCGCGATCGGGAAAATAGATTACGCTGCTTTGAGGGAACTTTATCAAAAGAAACATTCTTCGTAGTGAAGCTTCGCCTCAAGCCCTGGCCGAGGCCGGGTTATCCGGCTATGTGCTTGCATAGATGAAATATGCGCTAGGGCGGGCCGACGACGAGGCTTCGTCCTCCGGTAGCAGCCTAATATGCACAAAGGAGTTGGCAGTAAGCAGAGCCAGGATGGAGGTTTTTATTCTTTACTATTCTCACATAATCGCGCAAAATACATTATAGATAATGGTCATGGTAGGGATTATGGACATTGTGGAGTTCGAGGAAACCTTCCGAGAGCTTTTACAGGAATTGGAGAGCGTCTCCAAAGACGAACATCATAAATTCGATGAGCGAGTATCGCGGCTGGAACGCGAAGTAGAGACTATCAGACGACAGATAGCGGCCTGGCGTTGCAATCACGACATAAACCTTATAAGACCTTCTGAAATCTTTGCCAAAAAAGCACTTCCATGGAAAAGAAGCTGAGAAAACGCAGTCCGAAAAATATCCTGATTATCCGGCTTGCCCCGTTAAATGAACCACCATATTTAACTGGGGCAAATCCTGTCTTATTCACATATGCGCCGGGATCAAGAGTGCGGGGATTTTTATTGACCTAACTCATGAAATTTACTAAAAGAAGGGATGAAATAAGGAGAAGTCATTATGTCTGCTGAAGTTTCCGTCTACGAAAAACAACTAATCCGTGAAATCAAAGAAACACCCCATGAATATCTGCCGAACCTGCTTCAGATTGTCCGGCTGTTCCGTGAGAGCGTGGTATTGAGGCCTGCCGAGGCTAGCTTCCGCCAAGGCTGGAAAGAAGCGATAGCAGGTGAGACACGACCTGTGTCTGAATTGTGGGAAGGCATTGATGCCGAGTGAGCCAGCCGAGCCGGTCCGGGTCGAATACACCCCAGAAGTCAAGCCTAACCTGCGAGTGCTGGCCAAGAAGTACCGGCACATTCGCTCTGACGTTCAGCCGGTGATCGACCAACTTCTGGCTGGTGAGGTCATGGATGACCAGGTG
>JAUWXF010000212.1 GCA_030616475.1 Desulfobacterales bacterium | reverse complement strand
CTTTGTGTAGATTCAGGGTAGTGCCTCAAAGTGAATGTTATTGCCACAGACATTATTCTCTGCTTAAGTACTTTGCATGGCAGGCGGGTATTCGAGTTTCGGATTTATTCACGCCATCTCCCACCAGAAAGATCTATTATTCTGATCGGCCGACTTGGAGTGTACCATGAAGGTCGTCGTCCTAGGTTCCAAGGGTATGTTGGCCCAAGACCTGATCCCAATAATAGCAAAAGAACACAAAACCCTGTCCTTTGACAAAGACCAGGTGGACATAACAGACAAGAAAAGTGTCTTTGAACTTGTGGGCGCAAATAAACCGGACCTTGTTATCAATTGCGCAGCCTATAATCAGGTTGATCAGGCCGAGACGGATCGCCAGGCAGCGTTTCGCGTGAATGCATACGGGGTTCAGCAATTGGCCCTTGCCTGTGAGGAATTCGGGAGTGCACTTTGTCACTTCAGCACCGACTATGTCTTTGACGGCAAAAGTACGCGCCCATACCGGCCTGATGATGAACCGAATCCGATCAGTGTCTATGGAGAATCAAAGCGGGCCGGGGAGGTTTTTGTCCAGTCCATCCTGAACCGATACTATCTGATCCGCACGAGTTCACTGTACGGCAAGAGCGGCAACAGTTTCGTGCATGCGATTCTGCGGCTTGCGAAAAAGAAGGAGCCCTTGAGGGTCGTACAGGATCAAGCCATGTCCCCCACGTGGACGGTCAACTTGGCCCAGGGCGTAGTCAAATTGATCACTTCGGGCAAATTCGGGGTGTATCACCTTACAGATCGAACACGGGGCGGCATTAGCTGGTTCGAATTTGCCGGAGAGATCCTTAAAGTGAAGGGACTGCCCAATGAGATCGAGCCGACCACCAGCCAGGAATTTATCCGCCCTGCCAAGCGCCCTGCATACTCCGTTCTTGACACCAGTCTTTTCACTTTATGCTGCGGCTACGAACCCATGCCATGGCAGGAGTCTCTGAAGCGTTTTCTTGATAAAACTTAGCACCGCTACGCTCCGCAATTGGAATTCGTCAGGGTGATATGGCATACGATTTCAAGGCTAGACGCAGATGGAAAATCAGGCTCGGGGAAAAGAGAAAGAAAACCAGTACGAAAAA
The DNA here is from genome assembly GCA_030616475.1 of Desulfobacterales bacterium. Classification (GTDB taxonomy): domain Bacteria; phylum Desulfobacterota; class Desulfobacteria; order Desulfobacterales. The sequence goes on along the minus strand of JAUWXF010000212.1, from coordinate 3,673 downwards.
AAGGAGGCAACGAGATTGAACCCGAAACGCATCCCCTGGGATTACCCGAAGCCTCTAAGAGATGATCTATGGAGGGCGAGAAGAATGGCCGAGTTTTTCCCTTTCGTCCTTGAAGAGCTTACAGAGGAGGATAGAAAGATCCTCCTTAGACAGCTTGATGAAATAAATGTTCCTGATGAGAGGAAGGAATTTATAAGGATGGTGTGCGGTGAAAAACAAAATACTGACTGAAAAGCAGCAGGTGTTAATAGACAACCTGCCTGATGGAATTCTCGCCAACTTTTACCTAACAGGCGGTACCGCTCTCTCTGCATTTTACATCGAACACAGGCTGTCTAAGGACCTCGACTTCTTCACAGATACCGAAGAACAAATGCCTCCCATAGAATTCCTGACAGCACTGATAAGGAGGCTTCCTTCCGTAAAGGATATCCGTTATGAGCGTCTTTTTGATCGCAGGATATTTGAGGTTGTCTTCAAAGATAGCGACACCCTTAAAGTGGAATTTTCCACCTATCCCTTCAAAAGCGTCGAGGAAAGAACAAAAGTCGGAAGTCTTGTAGTGGATAGCCTATTGAATATCGTCACAGGAAAGCTGTTTGCCCTGACCGATCGATATGATCCAAAGGATTTTGTAGATCTCTATTTTGTTCTGCGCAACTATGACCGGAAGTTGGAGGATTTGATAAAAAAGACCGAAGAGAGATTTGAAATCAGCGGCCTTGAGTACATCATTCCGGAGAGGATCCTCCTGGTCAAGAGGATAGGGCCGGATGACCTTCCGATAATGCTCAAGGAGGTAAATGCAGAAGAGATGAAGCGCTATTTCCTCAGGAAGGCCTCCGAGTTGGTGAAAGCTTTCAGAACGTGATGGTAAAGTGGTTTTTCACCTACCATCGCTGATCACAAGCGCACTGGCGACCCCATTGTGATCTGGCGCGACGGCAGGGTGGTTAAAATTCCTGCGAAACCCTCTTTCAGCAGTTTGCCACATCCACAAACCTATCGCTTTCAAGTGTTAACCTGCGCAGGCTGCATTAACTTATGTTAATTCTTGACAGTCAGAGTAACATATGTTAACTCGCAAGAGTTGGATTAACATTATCATTGAGGTGAAAGCCATGACTAACGAAAAGTACATTACTATCCCTGAACTGGCCAACCTTCTCGGGGTCAGCCGCATCGCTATTTACAATCGGGTGAAGAAAGGACAAATCCCTGCCACAAAGATAGGCCGGACATACGTTATTACCGACAAGACTATCGCAAACATCCTTGGGAAGGAAGTGACAGGAAGAGGAAAGAAACGGATAGATGCCGCTGTTCACAAAACAGTCCGGGAATACGGCGAAGTCCTAAAGCAATTGGGCAAGGAATGATGAGAATCATCACTGTAGCCGACGTAGAATACCTTGCCTTCCGACTCGCGAAGGAACATCTCTCTTTCAACGAGCCAATACCTGATTTTTCTACCCGGTTTCCAAATGTGCTTGAAAGCTGTGTGGTGACGCCGTTTCAGAAGTTCTCGGGCAAGGCCTTGTACCCCTCGCTTGTCGCCAAGGCCGGTATTCTCTTTTACCTTATGATCAAGAACCATCCCTTTCAGAACGGTAACAAGAGAATTGCTATAACCACCTTGCTCGTTTTCTTGCTTGGTAACGGAAAATGGATCAAGGCTGACCCCCAAGAATTGTACAATTTCACAGTGTGGGTAGCACAGAGTCCAGCCGAGCTCAATGAACAGGTCGTTGCGGCTATCCAGAAATTCATTCGAAATCACCTGACAGATGCAGACTAGCCTGCCCAACCAAGCCAAAGAAAAAGCAAGTATGATGCGGCTTATATCACAAGATGGCTTCAGGAATTTGACCAGGCGTTTTCCCCATTCTTCCTTTGCTCGAGCGAGCGCAGCGAGCGGCCGAGAAACCCTTAACCCCTCCTGCGCCTGCCACCTTTCCGGCCCTCTATCCCCTTAAGCCTTTTTATGGCTTCCATTTTTTGTCGGTCCCCAATCTTTGCGCTTTCCACGGCCTGCTTCAAGATTTCAATGGAACGATCATAGGATTGCCTGTCCACCGGATAGGGGTGCCCGTCTTTGCCGCCGTGGGCAAAGCTGAAGCGGGCCGGGTCCCGAAAACTTACGTTTGCTCCATATATGAGTTCCGACAAAAGGGCCAGGGCGCGGATGCTCTTTGGCCCCATCCCACGAAGGCCGATGAGGTTTTCAAAATTTCCCGGTTGGGCCTCGTAGGTCCTGAGGAATGTCTTGTACAATCTGTCGGGATGAAGATCTTGAGCCAGGATATGATGCCGGGGCGGAAGCTTCAGGGTTTGTACCTTCTTCAACTCCTTGATCAGCGTATCGGGACTCTCGCATCCGATAAGGGCGCTCGCCTTGCGGGCCTCCTCGCCTTCTTCGGCCACCATGTTCAAGACATTCTTTTGCCCCCGGCCACCGCAGATGGCGGCATGGGGTTCACAGGTGAAATCGCAAATCGATTCTCCCAGCCAGTGATACCGCCTGGCATATCGATTTGTCTCATTCATTCCCTGCTGCACCACGGCCCAGTTGCCATCAGCAGTAAAAAAGAAGGTATGATGATAGAGGCTATATCCGTCTTGAAGCCCTGCATTGTCCACCTTGGCAGACATCCTGCTCGCATAAACAAGGCCCTCCGGGTCTATTGAAAGGGCCTCGCCAAAACCCAGGATGTTTTCAGGCGTTCTCAGGGCCGCTTTGCCCTTGCCGCCGGCAACAAAGAACCCTAAATCCTCCTCAAGCCCCCTGATTCCTTCCTTTATGGCGCCGCAGGCCGTGGTGGTCAACCCGCTGCTGTGCCAGTCAAAACCCAGAGCCGAGCCAAGGGCCTGAAACCAATGAGGGTCTGAAAGCCTGTGCAGGAGTTCCCGGGTCCCAAACTCCTGCACCATGGCAATGATGATCTGACGCGCCAGCCCGGTCATACGCTGAAAAAGCCAGCGCGGCGCTTTGCCGCCGTGAAGCGGACTGTCTGCAATACCGGTTCTTTTCATGGCAATCTCGTCCGCTCCTCCAACCACTGACTCCAGCAATGCCGGGAGCGCCATTGCCTCGTGCCTTAAGTCCTGGTAACGGACGATCCTCCAACCTCTAACGGTCTTTGCACTCCAATCTGTGCCCGCAAGAGACCTGGTTTACCCGTCCTTACTCGCGAGATATCACGGCACATCCAGCGGACTGCGCACCGCCTTCGCCTCTTTGTTAAGGACTTAAATGGGTGTAGGTCATCGTCTTGCTTGAGAACTAACGTCCACCTTTCCCCATATGATATCTTCTCAAGAGTCTATCCGTTCCATGCTTATCTTAATTGCTCTGGACCGCGTTGTACGCCAATCACTTTGCCCTGGATCAACACTTCCCCAAACCGATAACGCATCGACGGATAAGCCTTGTTTTCCGGCCTAAGTTCAATATGATTTTTGCGTAAGAAGAAACGCTTCACTGTGGCTTCCTCATTATTGATCAGCGCCACAACGATCTCTCCGTCGTTCGCAAACTGGCGGGGTTCGCAGATCACCAAATCACCCTGCAAAATACCGGCATTTTTCATCGAGTCGCCCCGAACCTGCAAGGCAAAGAGCTGTTGGGATCTGAAGATATTGGCATCGATGATAACCATACGGTCCCATTCCT
>JAUWXF010000126.1 GCA_030616475.1 Desulfobacterales bacterium | reverse complement strand
TACCGACGTACGTCTCCGCGCAATCCCTTGATTTCCTTGACCTTGCGAAAAATTACTCATTTCTGAATTGGAAACTGACGCCAGTGCCCAGTGTTGTGAGATTCATTTCCGGATGGGCACTAACTAGATCTCATCGTTCACTTAATAAATTCGTACTTAGATTAATTCTTATATGGACCTAAATCTTTATCCCGTTTTGGTTTCAGGTTTCAGGTTTCAGGTGTAAAGAATCTGAAACCTGAAACCTGAGGAATATATATATCTTTTTATAGATTCTCAAAATTAACAAAAGTCTATCCCTATTAAGCGAATGATAAGAATGTGTCAACAAAAAAGTCATTTAGAAATCTTAAAGGTGTTGCCGAATCCAGATCAAGACCTTTTCAAACTCCTCCTTCAGTTCTGCCAGAGCCTTTCCGCGGTGACTGACCCGATTTTTTTCTTCCGCAGAGAGTTCGGCAAAGGTCCTGTTGAGCGGGGGGTAGTAGAACAGTGGATCATAGCCAAATCCTTTGTTCCCACCAGGGGCCTCAGCGATGAGCCCTTCACACCGGGCCTCATATGTAAGGGCCACGCCAGAGGGGACCGCGATGGAAATCACACAGACAAAGGCTGCGGCCCTGTTGGTCATACCCTCCATCTCGCGCAGTAACCTTGCGTTGTTTTCTGCGTCAGTGGAATCTGGCCCTGCATAGCGGGCCGAATGGACCCCTGGAGCGCCCCCTAAGGCTTCCACCTCAAGGCCGGAATCGTCGGCCAGTGCCGGCAACCCCAGGACCTTGGCTGTGAAAGAGGCTTTTTTATAGGCATTCTCATCAAAGGTTGTACCATCCTCTTCAACGGAAGGGATCGGACCGAAATCATCCAGATTCTTTATTTCCACCGGAAAGTCTCTCAAGAACTCCAGTATCTCTCGGGTCTTTCCTGCATTTCGTGTAGCCAGCACCAACAATTGCCTCTCTGTCATGGTTTTTCCCTTATCGATTGTTGATTGTTGATTGTTGATTTGTTCTGTTCAATCGAAAATCATCAATCGAAAATCATCAATCCGAAGATTCACGATTTGGCGCAAGCTTCATTTCATGTCCGAAAAGCCCTGCCAATATAAAAAAGGGCGATTAAGGAAAATCCGAATACCATAATCCCATTCACAAAAAAAGGCATTTTGTAACCCCAGGCATGGTTCAGCCAGCCGGAAAAAGCGGCAAAAGCAAATATAGCCGACGTCCTGATGCAAAAGATGAGACCTGAATTGCCCCCAAGTCTTGCAGCCGGGAAAAAATGAGCAGTAAGCACATCGGATTCCAAGATTGCCAGGGTATCACCCATTGTATGAATCATCCTGATAATCAGGAGCCCGTGAAGGGTGCTCGCAAAGGGCGTCATAAACTGGAAACAGCTTGATATGAGAAGCCCCACAAGAAGCAAGAAGAATACCCTGTGTTTTTTGTCCATAAGAATCCCGGCAAACGGGACCAGAATGGCCATCCAGGCTCCCAGGGCAAAGAATACGAGGCCTATCTCCTTCCTCTCCAAACCGATGGTATCCTTCATCAGGAGACTTATGCTGGACTGCTCCGCCCCAAAGTGTGTGCCGAGGACAAAAACCAGGGCCATCAAGAACAGGACGTCCGGCTCCTTGATGTCCTTTTTGTAGTCCTTAAAGCTGAAGACCACAGGTGGCGCATCTTCGAGAAGCAGTGATAACAAGACGATCATCATTGAAAACACAAAGGCCCACTTTATCATGTGCGTTGCACCAAAGGTTTCATAGAGATAACCACCTAAAAGCGGACCGGATCCAAAACCGAGATAACCGCCAAGGTGTAGAAATGCCACCTTTTTCCCACGTCCCGTGCTATCGATGAGCTTCAGGTAAAGAGACATCAAGATCACCCTGATGGCCGCAGCACCCACGCCTCCGAGGATAACCACAGCGCACACACTGTAGAAATCCTGCAGGATAGTAAGGAGCAAGAAATAGCCACTGAAGCAAATAGCGCCTAAGGTCAGGGTCCTTTTCGGGGAGAAGTAATCTGAAAATACACCAAGGGGAAGCACAAGGAGGATGCTTGAAAGCGAGCTGAGACCGATGGCAAAACCTATCTGCTTATCAGTAAAATCATAGGCTTTGAAGATAAGCGGCAGATAGGCAAGCACCATCCAGAACGTGAAAAAATAGAGGAAATATGACAGGAAGAATACGACCGATCTGGATCTGCTCATGCATGGTTCCTGGAGGAAAGCCCTGATGAATAACGAATAACGAGTTCTCAACCCGGATAAACCGGAATTGAGGGATTGCGAATTTAGGAATTGAGGAATTAAGTCGTGCTGGCTGTTTTCAATCCCCCAATCCCTGAATTCCTGAATCCCTTATTTAATAACCTTTAACCTCTTTTTTTTCTGGTTTTTCTCTTCTTCTTGCCGCTTGTTGTGGACCTTGCAGATGTTTTTTTCGCAGGACTCTCGAACCGATTCCAGCACGTATTCCAGATGCTGCAAAGGACCACCTTCGATATGACCGCTATTGATATAATCTAACCCCACCTTCTGAAGCACAGCCAAGATAGTTCTGTACTCCTGCTTGTACTCCTTTATGAAATCCTTTTCTTCCATCATACACCTCAAGATTTGCCAATCTCCGTTGTAACCCTTCCACCTTTTGGAGGGTGACATCAGTTTATTCTAATCTTTCTGCTTTTGTCAATCTTTGCCCAGTCTTTGAGCACGGCAACGTCAAAGTCAGCCTTAACATTAAGATATAAGTATGGTATCCTCAGGAACTCTTTGACTCCAATACTTCCCGTATCATTCGGAGGAGGACATGGATTTTTCCATCAAGGTCGATCCGAGAACCTGGCAGGAATACATCGCTGTGCAGCAAAAGGGGAGGGCGCTCCTTATTAACCCCCTCATGAACAAGGGCACGGCGTTCACCGCCCGTGAGAGAGACGAGCTTGAGTTTCATGGCCTGTTGCCGCCTGCTGTCTGCACCATCGAGCAGCAACTGGAGCGAACCTACGAGAGCTTTCAGGCGAAGCCAAACAACCTCGAGAAGTTCATCTACCTGACAAGCTTGAACGACAGGAACGAAACGCTCTTCTTCCGGCTTTTGTACGAGCACATGGACGAGATGATACCTATCGTCTATACCCCGACCGTGGGGGAAGCGTGCCAGAAGTTTTCGCACATCTACCGGCGCGGGCGAGGCCTGTACATCAGTTACAAGCAGCTGCACAACATCGAGAAGATCCTTGGCAACTTTTATTACAAGAACGCGTCCGTGATCGTCGTCACCGACGGCGAGCGCATCTTAGGGCTTGGCGACCAGGGCGCGGGCGGAATGGCAATCCCCATCGGCAAGCTGTGCCTCTACACGCTCTGTGCCGGTGTCTCGCCGTACAGTACCCTGCCCATCATGCTGGATGTAGGCACCGACAATGAGGAGCGGCTCAAGGACCCCCTGTATCTCGGGCTCCGGCAGAAGCGGGTACGGGGTGAGGAATACCAGGCATTCATCGACAGGTTTGTCGATGCCGTGCACAAGGTCTTCCCAAACGTGCTGCTGCAATGGGAGGACTTCCTCAAGGGCAACGCGATCAAGCAGTTGAACCGCTTCAAGGACGCTTTGTGCACCTTCAACGACGACATCCAGGGAACCGGGGCCGTGGTCCTCGCCGGCATCTACTCCGGAGTGCGCATCACCGGCCAGTCTATCCGGGACGCCCGGGTCCTCATTGCCGGAGCGGGTGCGGCGGCACAGGGGATCGCCAATCTCATTGTATCGGCCCTCCAGGAAGAGGGACTATCGCTCAAAGAGGCGCGAAAGCGCATCTGGATGGTCGACAGCAAGGGACTTGTCACCAAGACTCGCTCGGCTCTGGAGGGGTTCAAGGTCACCTACGCCAGGGACGTTGACGAGATCGCCACGTACGAGAGCAAGGACCGCTCGAGGATCACTCTTGAGGAGGCGATCGTCAACTCCAGACCGACCGTTCTCCTCGGCGTGTCCGCGACCCCGGGGATCTTCAGAGAAGCCGTGGTGAATGCCATGGCAAAGCTCAACGAGCGTCCCATTATCTTCCCGGTATCCAATCCCACATCCAAGAGCGAGTGCAAGCCGGAGGACGTCATCCGATGGTCCGAGGGGAGGGCAATCGTGGCCTCGGGCAGCCCTTTCCCACCTGTGGAGTACAACAGGCGAAGGTACCGGATCGGTCAGTGCAACAACGCGTTCATCTTTCCGGGCATGGGGCTCAGCGGGACTGTTGGGCGTATCAGGCGTGTGACCGACGGCATGTTCCTCGATGCGGCCAAGGCTCTCGCCGGGAAAGTCACCGCCCGTGACCTCGATCAATGCGCTGTCTATCCCGAACTGCGGCGCATTCGCCAGTGCTCCCACACCGTGGCCTGCGCCGTGATCAAGCGAGCCGTGGCCGAGGGGTACGCGGACGAGGAGGTCCTGATCAAGCTCGAAGAGACCGTCGAGAGGGCCATGTGGTTCCCGAAATACCTGCCGATCCGTTACGAGGCTTGAGCCGGATCGCAACGAACGTGATATAAGGCCCCTGGGGCATCAAGCCTGGCCTGCCTTGCCATAGCCCATCCTCACATCTATTTTCAGATTCTTATCATAACTTATTCAACTCAGTCATAATGCTCCGGTAGAACCGGAGGCTTGATAGCTGTGAGCAGCCTCAAAGGCTGCCGGTTTTTAGCCAAGCTTATAAAAGGCTATGATTTGAATAAGTTATATGATTTCCGAGACGCTTATTTATTCCGCGGCCCAAAGCATTGGGGTGAATCCTCCGACACCAACATATGGAGGTAATGATTAGCCAAACCACAACATGTTGTATAAAATTGCAAAAAAATGCTTGACAAGCAGCAAGAAACGGACATATGGTCAGATTTGATCATATGTTCAAACGGGCTGTGGGAAACTATGAACGAGCTTACACGCCTACAAGAGCGATGCCTGCTTGCCATAATTAGTTACATCGAAGCAAACGAAAAGCCTCCGACGCGACGGGAACTCAAATAGATATTAGGCCAAAAAAGCACTAACGGGGTGAATCAAATCGTGGAGGCGCTCGTAAAAAAGGGTTACATTAAGGTCGACCCGCCTGGGCGGAAAAGGAAGATTGTGGTGCTGAATACCCCGTCAAAGCAGCTCTCTCTTTACGAAGATATTGGCTGATCGTCTAGACGTAACTCTATTTTCGCACGATCTTTCACTAGAAGCTGTTTCAAAACCTTTTTCCTTTTCGTAGGCGTTCACAGGTTCAGAGTTCACCGTTCAGGGTTACCTTTTTCGGATTGTTGATTGTTGATTGTCGATTGGTTTTCAATCATCAGTCATCAATCACCAATCATCAATCTTAAATCGTTCTATTCTCATGCCTTATCCATTCAGAACTCGCGAATCAGCGGTTCAGAGTTTAGGTGAACCCTGAACCTCTGAACCCGTGAACGGTTACTCCTTTTCTTAAGACTTACTTGCTCTGTCTGGAGGTAACAACATGACGAAAACATTGTCCAGTCTGATCATTGGTTGGGCCTTGGCGGTCATGGCCGTGCAGTCTGCAATGGCCCAGAGCGGAGCCTCATTCATCGAAAAGGGGGCCATAGATGGCGTTCAGTATTTGAGCGGTGGTGTGGGGTTGGAAGAGAGGGCCGCTATTGAGGGTATGGCCAAAGATTATAATCTGAAACTGGTCTTTGCCCTTTTTTCGGGGGAATGCCTTTCCAACCTTATGGTGGGCATCAAGGACGCCCATGGCAAATTGCTCCTACACACGGAATCGAATGGGCCTTGGTTCTTGGCCAATATCCCGGCAGGACAATACAACATCACAGTATCCCATGGAGATGAGAAGAAGGTTCGGAGTGTGGAAGTAGGCAAAGGTCTCCGGACAGTAATGTTTCACTGGAAGCCGTAATAATCAACCGTTTCGGAGAGCAGCACGATGCTGATGAAGCTAATTTCGGGCGCCATGATCCTCCTGTTTTTGACAGGGGGATGCAGCTATAAGGACTCCTACTTTGGTGTCAAAAACCAAGCGATTATCGTGCCCAGGGAATTTGACCAAACAGAAGCAGCTATCGAAAAGGCAGAGATGTCGCCGGGGGCCAAGTATTGCCCAGAGAAGATTGCCCGGGCAAAAAAATTGGCTAGAAGGGGCGTGGAGTTGTATTGGGATGAGCGCTGGTTGGGTTATAGTGATACGGAATCCATGTTCAACCTAGCGGAGGCCAGAAAGCTGGCCCATGAGGTGGAAACATTCCTGCCCCCACCTCCGCCCCCAGAGGCCATTGCAATGGTTCGAAGGCCTATTCCAGTACCACCACCGGAACCCACTGCAATGGTTCGAAAGCCTATTCCACCTCCGCCTCCACCACCGGAACCCACTACAATGGTTCGAAAGCCTATTCCAGCACGTGCGAAGCCTATCCTCTTAGCCCAAAAGATCACTTCGGAACCAAAGGTCATTATGCTTGGTGGCATAAATTTTCGCTTTGACTCGTTTAGCCTTACGCTGAAAACCCGGGCCATTTTAGATAAACAGGTGGCTATCATGAAAAAACATCCAAAAAACAAAGTTGAAGTTGCAGGCCATACGGACAGCATAGGCACAATATCTTACAACCAGGCCCTCTCGGAGAGAAGGGCCAAGGCGGCAAAAATGTGCCTGGTTTCAAGAGGTAGTCCCCCAGATCGGTTGAAGGCGGTGGGTTACGGGGAGTCCTGCCCCATTGCCCCCAATGATACTAAGGAAGGCCGGGCCAAGAACCGCCGAGTTGAGTTGAAGGTTATTGAAACCTCTTCATCATCTGAATCGTATGACTTGGTAGAAGATATGCGGAAAACAAAGATCAAAGTGCTCAGCGGAGATGGCAATTTGGATTCTGCTAAAGAGATGGCAAAGAAGCTTAGAAATATGGGGTATAAGATAGAATTCATCGATCATGCGCCCAGGTCCAGCTTTCGGCGAAATACAGTATTCTTTGCACCTGAATTTCAGTACGAAGCAAAACGTCTAGTGTCTAGTCTCGGCGGTAATACGATCGTCAACCCTCTAAGTTGGTATTCAGTATTCGATCTTATCATAGTGACAGGCAAAAATTCCTGATGATCATTACCAGAAAACCAAGACCCAACCATTTTTTCTTCCCTGTATTTGACTGCATCTCAGTCCGCTGTCCATAAGTTAGAAGCAGCCGGGACAAGTCCGCCAAGGCCAAAACCTACGCCCGCTGGACCTGGAGCTTCTCAACCCTCACAGTATTTACAGGAACAGCAGGATCCGGGAGCACCAGAAGTTCCTCCAGGTGGAATCGCTGTATGAGTCGCCTCATGTTGTGATTCTTTAACCCTTTGAGCTTTGGCACGTCGCGTGGATGAACTCTTAAGGTAATCCTCTTGGATAGCGTTTTTTGCATCTCAAGCTCCCGGGCTGCAAGGTCAAGAAAAATGGCCGAATGAACCAGGTGCCCGAATGCCGGATGAAATGGGCCCGCAAGCACAGCACCCGGTTCTAACAGGCTCCCGGTGGCCTGGAGTCCCATCCGGATCACCGAAATACCCCGGGCTTTAAAAAGGAGATAGAGCCTTTTGGTCAGCTCTACTGCATCGGCCAGAGAAAGCGGTTTGAATCGCCCCGAACCATACCACTTTTCAAGCACCGTGTTTTTCACCACCACCGTAGGATAGATGCGTACAAAGTCTGGCTTGAGTTCAGCCACTCTTTGACCGGTCTCAAGGATCGATTCCGGGGTGTCTCCTGGAAGACCAGGCATGATCTGAAGGCCTACTCTCAGGCCATGACCTTGCAGAAGTTTGACCGCGTCTCTGGTGTGCTCTGAGGTGTGACCGCGCCGGCTCAGGGAAAGGACGGTGTCATCCATGGACTGGGCCCCCACTTCAACCACCTTAACCGTGTAGGGAGCCAAGGCCGTCAGGGCAGCTCTTGTAATGGTATCTGGTCGGGTGGAAAAACGAATGCTGTTCACCTGGCCGTTCTGGACAAATATCTGGGCCTCGCCCAGAAGGGATTGCCTGTAAGGTTTTGGAAGGCCGAGAAAATTTCCCCCGTAGAAGGCCACCTCCACCGGGCCGCGATGCCTCCTTTTGAAGCCAAGGAAGTCGGATATCGTCCCTCGGACCTGTTGCAGTGAAAGCTTGCCGTCCTCCTGACCCGTAATCGAGGTCTGATTACAAAATACGCACCGGTGTGGACAGCCCATGTTGGGGATAAAGAGGGGAATGATGAAAGGCCTGGGGTTTAGATCATTCACGAATCACCTTACTGAAGCCACTCAGAAACGTTTCTCCCTATCAACAGTTTAATGAGCTATAATCAAGATTTTTGTTGTCTATAATTTTGCCACCTCTGCCGCGGCTTTCCAACTGGGAGAAATACTAATAGTTTTCATACCTTAATCTCATTTACAACCGCTAAGCCAGCACGTCAAGCTGACAAGTCCTGATTTTTCTTACTATGGGAGGCGATCCTTTATACCATGTTTGACCACCGGGCGTGAATCCTGTATTTTGTTTATATGTCATCCTTAGAGGAACCTGGAGGCTCGACCGATTCGAGGATTAGAGAGGCCCTTCTTTACAAGAAGCTGGCGGAGGGAAAGGTGAGATGCGGCACCTGTGAGAGGTTTTGTGAGATACCTCCGGATAGATTCGGATTCTGCAAAACCAGAAGGAATATGAACAGTACACTTCACACCGTGGTTTACGGAGATATATCTTCTCTTAGCGCGAATCCTATCGAAAAGAAACCTTTTTTCCATTTTTATCCTGGAAGCCGAGCACTAACCGTGGGAACCTGGTCGTGTAACTTCACCTGTCCATGGTGTCAGAACTGGAAGTTGAGCAAATCATATCCTGACGCAAAGAGAGGCACCTATACCAGCCCCTCAGAATTTGTGAAGCTGATGAAACGATATGACTGCCAGGGAAGCAGCATCTCCTTTAATGAGCCGACCCTTCTTCTGGAATATGCCCTGGATGTCTTCGATCTGGCAAGAGATGCGGGCTATTACAATACCTACGTTTCGAACGGTTATATGAGTGAAGGGGCCTTGAAGCTGTTGGCCGAACATGGCCTTAACGCCATGAACCTAGATGTCAAAGGGGACAAAAGGGCCGTTCAGAGGTATTGTGGTGCCGATGTCGACAAAGTCTGGAGAAATGCGGTGGAGGCTAAAAGATGGGGTGTTCACATAGAGATGACGACCTTAGTCATTCCCGGCGTAAATGATAATCATGCCTGTTTGAGAGGCATAGCAAAAAGGATCAAGAATGAACTCGGCAAGGATACGCCATGGCATCTCTCGGCCTATTATCCGGCATACCAATTTGAGGCACCGCGAACCCCTGTAACTACCCTGGAACAAGGAAGGGATATGGGAGTAGCCGAAGGCTTAACCTATGTCTATGTGGGCAATGTCCCTGGACACCCCTATGAGAATAGCTACTGCCCCCACTGCAAAACGCTCTTGATTGAGCGATATGTCTTTCACATAAGGGCGTACCACATAACTACACAGAAGAGCTGTCCCAACTGCCAGAAAGTCATTCCCATTGTGGGCAACTACATCAAAGGATAGCTGTCCCTACAAAGTCTTCTGCCAGCGTCTCAAGGGTGGGCCAGTGGGGACACCCTTAAATAAGTAACTCAAGTTTCGCACCCTCTGAATGGTGCAGATTCAGATACTACGTGGTCTAAGACGTCAGAATAGGACTGAAAATCTTCTTCAATTCTGAACAGCTCAAAGATCTTTGAAAAGCTG
>JAUWXF010000056.1 GCA_030616475.1 Desulfobacterales bacterium | reverse complement strand
TCTACATTCCACTAATGGAATGTGAGAGTATAGATCTCATCATCCTGCGACCAGAGGGTCAGAATCCTGGAGCTATAGATCTCATTTGCACATCTCGACTCGAAGGGCAAATTTCCGGGCTATCGATTTCTGTCATCCATCCCTACCCATGATTTGAAAGCGCCCAACACAGATGGCTGCTATAAATCACTAACTCAGCTCACCTCAGAGTTGTTTTGATACCATTATCATATCTATGCTCTGAGCTGTGTGTCATGGATCATTATCATGCAGACTGAAACGGGATAGTCCTTTGCCTCAACAAATGGTCAACAATTACCAATCTCACCATTGCCTCGCACACAGGCACGATCCTGGGTACGGCTGACACATCGTGCCTTCCTTTGACCGAGATCGTTGTCGATTTCATATTGATGTCTACCGTACGCTGTTCCTTTTCAATGGAGGAAATGGGCTTTACAGCAGCTCTCACCACAATGTCATCACCATTGGAAATACCTGCCAGGATGCCCCCGGAGCGGTTTGTTACAAATCCTTCGGGGGTGATTTCATCATTGCATTCAGAACCGAGAAGCCGGGCCGCCTCAAGACCCACTCCGATCTCAACAGCCTTTACAGCCCCAATACTCATGACCGCCTTTGCAAGGTCGGCATCAAGCTTATCAAAGACAGGCTCTCCTAATCCAGCAGGACACCCCTGAACCTTCACCTCTACGATCCCCCCTGCCGAATCTCCGGATTTCTTAATCTCCTTGATCGTTTCCTGCATACGACTTGCTGCATTAAGGTCCGGCGCAAGAAACGGATTTTTGTCTATGACGTCCAGGTCCACCCGTTCCACCCTGACCCCTGCGAGCTCCAAGGTATAAGCCCTTACCAGGATGTCCTCCTGGTCCAGCACCTTCCTGGCAACAGCACCTGCCGCAACCCTTGCCGCTGTTTCCCTGCCAGAGGCCCTGCCTCCACCCCTGTAGTCGCGTATCCCGTATTTTTTTTGATAAGTGAAGTCACCGTGTCCCGGCCTGAAGATGTCCTTGATGGCCTCGTACGTTCTGCTATCCACATCCTTGTTATAGATAAGGAGTGAGATAGGGGTTCCGGTAGTCATTCCTTGAAATGTGCCGGAGAGGAGTTCAACTTGATCCGGTTCCCTTCTTGGTGTACTTGAAGGTGCGCTCTGCGGTCTTCTTCTGTCAAGGTCTTGCTGAATGTCAGACTCGCTAAGGGGCAAGTTAGGGGGGCATCCGTCGATAATCACCCCCAGGGCCTTTCCGTGGGACTCACCCCAGGTAGTAACCTTAAAGACCTGTCCAAATGTGTTACCGGCCATTTAACCTCCATACTTTCCGTAGTTCCCTATGCTGTGATATGTACGACATATTTGTAGGACCGCAGTCCTAAATCCGAAATTCAAATTTTCAAAACGTTATTTACGCTGTGTGCTATGGTTCTCGTGATTTGTATTTGTTTGATGTTTTGGATTTAGTATTTTGGTCATTTGATATTGTTTCGAATTTCGTGCTTCGAATTTCGTATTTTGATGGTTACGTCATTGTAGCTCACAAATAATTTTCTCGTACATCACAGATTAGGGATCCATCCCATATTTTCCCAGTCTCCCGACGATCTCATCAAGGACCTGGTCAATGCTCTTAGATGTCGTATCCACAGAGAAATCCATGGCCTTTTGATAAATAGGCCTCCTGAATTCCAAGACCTCTTCTATTTCCTTGTACGGATCTTTCCCTGTTAGGCTTGGTCTCTGTTGCTCGGTCTTCTTGTCATAACGCATTCGTTCAAGGATGGTCTGAGTTGATGCCTCAAGCAAAATCACTACCCCATTCTCCTTGAGATTTTCCACATTTCCAGCGCCCAGGACCGCACCGCCGCCAGCAGCAATCACGCAATCCTTGTACTGCGATACCTCGCGGATCGCCTCCTTTTCCTTTTCTCGAAAAAAGGCCCAGCCTTCCCTTGCCACCATATCGCTAATCGGCCTTTTAACTTTTGTTTCAATGTAGTCATCCGTGTCACAAAAGGTCTTTCCAAGCCTTTTGGAAAGGGCCACACCCACGGACGTCTTGCCGGTACCCCTGTATCCAATCAGCACAATATTCATATCAATTGACGATTGATGATTGACGATTGACGATTGAAAGGCAATGGGAAATCAATCGTCAATAAACAATCGTCAATCATCAATCGAAAGCGCTTCCAGTTTTTCCCAAAAATCAGGAAACGATTTTTTGACACAATCAGGATCTTTAATGGAAATACCCTCTATGGCCAGGCCTGCTATGGCAAAACTCATGGCGATCCGGTGGTCGCTGTAGCAGTCTATCTTGGCACCGTGGGTTGCGATCCCCTGGACGATCATCTCGTCTTCCTCTTCCTCTGCCCGTGCACCGATCTTTCTGAGCTCACAGGTCAGTGCAGCGACCCTGTCCGATTCCTTCACCCGCAGATGCAATATGTTTTTTAGGATGGTCTTTCCCTTCCTGAAGGCAGAGACCACAGCGAGTGCCGGAACCATGTCCGGCACGTCGTTCAAGTCAAAAGAAAGATCATCGTGGTTGGATAACGGCCCGGTTACCTGAACCCCTTCTCCGGATGTGGAGACCTTGCACCCCATGGTCTTTAGGATCTCCAAGAAGCGCAAATCCCCCTGAAGGGAGCCCGGGTTAATATTGGATATTTTTATGGTCCGGCCAACGATAGCAGCAGCAGCCATAAAATAGCTAGCACTTGAGAGATCGCCCTCTATCACATATTCTCTTGGCTGATATGCTTGAAGGGCCTTAATAAAAAAAAGTCTGTCTTCGGAGACTGATACCTCCACTCCAAAGTGTGCCATCACATCCAGGGTCAGATTTATATATGGCCAAGATGGGAGGGGGGTGGAAATCTCGATCTCGGTATCTTTTTCAGCATACGGCGCTGCCAACAGGAGCGATGACACATACTGACTGCTGAGCCCCCCGGTCAAGCGTGTCCTGCCTCCTAAAAGCCCTCTTGCCCGCATTTCCACAGGCGGGCACCCGTTTGCTTCAACGCACCGAGCCCTAACCCCCATCTTGTTCAGGGCATCAACAAGGGGCTGGATCGGCCTTTGACGCATGCGGCTGTTGCCATCAAGAACAAAGGTACCATGCCCTAAAGAGACGGTGCCGGTGAGAAACCGGAGTCCGGTTCCGTTGTTTCCCAGATAAAGGGCCGAAGAAGGGGTAACGAGTTTACCGCCGGTCCCCTCCACCACAAGTTCATCGCGTTCCTGAACAATGTTTGCGCCTAGCGACCGCAGGGCCTCGATCAAATACTCGGTATCCTCTGAAATCAAGGCGTCTCTTATGATAGACCTGCCACTGGCCAGCGCAGAAGTGATCAGCGCCCTTTGGGTATAGCTCTTTGAACCGGGGACACGGATCACCGCATTGATTCCTTTTATGGGCTTGATTCGTTTCATAGTGAGCTAAAGTGCCTAAAGTGTCTAAAGTGTCTAAAGTGAGCTAAAGTTTAGTGGATAAAACGTATCCTTTCCCAAAAGTACGGTAAGACTCATTGAAATATTATGAGGATACAGGAATTCCAAAGTTCTAAAGATCAGTTACCATGAAAAATAAAGAGGATACGACAAAACAGATAATTCACAAGCTTTTCATCCTCTAACTTTAGGCACTTTAGCTCACTTTAGTTCACTTTAGGCACTCAGCTTGTCAACTGCTTTTTGCTTTATGTTGAGCAAGTGCTTCAACGACCAGCTTTCTCATTAGCTCCACCGGAGCCTGTCTCCCTGTCCAAATAGTAAACTGCTCGGTCCCCTGATACACAAACATCTCAAAGCCGCTCGCCACCATGCAACCTGCCGCCTCTGCTTCCCTCAGGAGCATTGTCTTAAGAGGGTTGTATATGACATCCGCCACCGCCTTGTATGTGCCCAGTACCTGCCTTGGCACGGGCATCTCGTTTTCTTTGGGATACATGCCTACCGGTGTTGTATTGACCAAACAGTCTCCACGAGCGCTTTCGATCTCAGAAAGGGGAACAAAGACACAATTAAACTCCTCGGCCAACGCCCGTCCCTCCTCCACTGACCTGTTCACAACAATAGCTTTGCCACCTTTGCTAATTATGCCGAAAACCACAGCCCTTGCCGCCCCCCCCGCACCGAGCACCACAAACCTGTGACCTTCTATGGGGAGCAGCGTCTCAAGGCACCTGACAGCTCCAACCCAGTCTGTGTTGGTACCTCGTATCCTCTCTTTTCCGAAGACCAAAGTGTTGACCGCTCCAATCTTTTCGGCTGTATCATCAATTTCGTCGATAAGCCCAATGATCTGTGTCTTAAAGGGATGTGTCACGCTTGCGCCCTTTATCCTGAGGGCTTTCATGCCGGCTACGGCTCCTTGCAGATCCTCCACTTCAAAAGGCAAATAGATTGCATCTATGCCAAGAAGTGTGAATGCGGCATTGTGCATAAGGGGACTCATGCTGTGTGCTACTGGATTTCCCAGAATACCATAAACCGAGGTCTCTCCGCTCAGCGCATTTGTGTTGCTGTCAGCCCGCGATTTCACTGGAGGCTCATAGTCATCACGGGACATCGTGGACTGGAGTTCTCTCGAAACCGAGATAATCTCGGAAAATATTCTGTTAATGTCTGACGTTTTCATCGGCCCCTCGTTGTGCCGGACCAGATACCCGTATATCGCCTCTTCCCGGCGCCGGTCATAGATGCTCAGGCTGTTTTGGTCCTTGAGTTTGCCGATCTGGACAGAAACCGATGCCCGCTCGTTCAAAACCTTCAGGAGCGCAACATCCAGATCTTCAATCGTGCGCCTCAGCGTATTTAAAGAATCTTTACTCATCCCTGAAGTTCCTCAATCGTCTCCTTCACAACACCTGCGGGAACCTCAGGAGTCACAAAAGGTGCGCCTATTTTTTTTACCAGCACAAAATGCAGTTGTCCTCCGACAGCCTTCTTGTCGGTTGCCATGAAGGCCATGATTTGTGCTGTGTCCAGGCCTGCCGGAATCCTGGTGGGCAGGTGGTAGTGTTTAATCAAATCAACGATTCTCTGGTAGGAGGCATTATTTAGGTAATCGAGCGTGTGCGAAATCTTCGCAGCTCCCACCATCCCTATGGAGACAGCCTCTCCATGGAAAAGGGTGTAGTCTGATACAGCCTCCAGTGCGTGCCCCAGGGTATGGCCAAAATTAAGAATGCGTCTCAAGCCGAGTTCTTTTTCATCCATCTCTACAATATCTGCCTTTATCTTGCAGGAACGCCCCACTAAGCTTTTCATCAGAGAAGGATTGCGCTTCTTAATCCCGTCGCTTTCGTGTTCAAGGAATTCGAAGAGATTATGATCGCCCATGATGCCGTATTTGATGATCTCGGCCAATCCGTTTGCAAAATCCTTATCCGAAAGCGTCTTCAGGAATGACAGGTCTATATAAACCGCCTTTGGCTGATAGAATGTCCCCAGAAGGTTTTTGCCCTCTGGAAGATCCACGCCGGTCTTGCCGCCCACGCTGCTGTCCACCTGAGCAAGAAGGGTTGTTGGAATCTGGACATACGGGATCGACCTCATGTATATGGATGCGATAAAGCCGGTCACGTCACCCACCACCCCGCCACCCAGGGCAATAAGCACCGATTTGCGGCTGACCTTCAGCCTGATGAGTTGTCTTACCACGTCAAGCACGGTAGTGACCGATTTTGAGGACTCACCAGCAGGTATCTCAATGACGTCAACAGGCCGGGCGGTTTCCCTGACCTTTTCTCTCACCATTTCCCCGTAAAGGGGGTTAACCTCCGAGTCCGTAATAATCACGTACCGATCTGCATGATTCTTGACCGTCGTGATCCATCCCTCACGGCCCATAATATCTTCACCAATGAAGATCTCATAGGAGTCCTTGTAAGACTTTTCCAGAGTCACTCTAATGCGCTCCATGCCCTTATGCATACTCCTTTCTGACGATCTTTGCAATCGATTCAACTTCATCCATCAGCTTGTAGAACTTTTCAGGCTTAAGGGACTGGGGGCCATCTGATAGGGCGCTCTGGGGGTCCGGATGAACTTCTATCAACAGGCCATCGGCCCCAACCGCGACAGCAGCCTTGGCCAGGGGGAGTACGAACTTCCACTGGCCGATGGCGTGGCTCGGATCAACAATGACCGGCAGGTGGGTCTTATCCTTGAGCACTGGTACTGCGCTGATGTCAAGGGTATTGCGCATGGCGGTTTCAAAGGTGCGAATACCCCGCTCGCAGAGTATGACATGATCGTTGCCGGATGCCAATATGTATTCCGCAGACATGAGCAGCTCTTCCAGCGTGGTCATCATCCCTCTTTTCAAGAGCACGGGTTTTTTCGCCTGCCCCACGGCCTTCAGGAGTGCAAAATTCTGGGTGTTTCTGGCGCCCACTTGAAGCACGTCCGCATAGCTTTCAACAAGTTCTACGTCCGAGGCACTAATGACCTCGGTGACCACCGGCAGACCTGTTTTCTCCCTGGCCCGGGCAAGGATCTTCAGGCCCTCTTCTTCCAGCCCCTGAAAACTATACGGAGATGTCCTCGGCTTAAAGGCCCCTCCTCTCAGCATAGAGGCGCCGGCTTTCTTCACAACATAGGCAGACTCCATGAGCTGCTCTTCACTCTCCACAGCACAGGGTCCTGCTATGACCACGAATTTTGGGCCGCCTATCTCCACATCTCCCACCGTGATCACGGTATTGCCTTCCTTGGTCTCCCGGCTCGCAAGCTTGTAAGGCTGCAAGATCGGCATGACCTTTTCGACGCCCGGCATGCTTTCTGCGGCCATCAATGCCACCTTTCCACGCTCGTCACCAACCGCACCGATAATGGTTCTTTCCACTCCTTTTGACACATGGGCCTTGTACCCAACCGATTCTATCCACTTGATCACGTTATCAAGCTCCTGTTGATCGGCCCTGCTCTTCATGACAATAATCATCGGTAAACCTCCTTATTTTGGATTTTATAGTGAATGTATAAGTTGATATTCAATAGCCTGTCATTGCGAGCGAAGCGAAGCAATCTCAAGGGATTGCGGAGCCTGTTCCGGTGAGCTGAAACCCCGAGTACAACGAGGGGGCAGCGAGGAATCTACTTGAGATTGCTTCGCTTCGCCCTCCGGGGCGTAGGCCCTTACGGGCCGGAGGCTCGCAATGACAGGAAGCCGAGTTTATTGAGAAGTTACATATTTTAGATGTCTAAAACAAAAAAGGCCGCGGTGATCCTTGCCTCCGCGGCCCGTTACCGAATAAGGGTAAGGGGGTCAAATCTTTACTCTTGACAAATCGTTGCAACTTATAGCCTTTCTACGACACAAGAAGGATTCCGAATAAGGGGGAATAAGGGGGTCAAATCTTTACTCTTGACAAATCGTTGCAACTTATAGCCTTTCTACGACACAAGAAGCATTTGTCAAGAGTAAAGATTTGACCCCCTAGGAACGTAGAAGATCCTGGACACTTTTCAAGGATTTGCGCAGCATAAGCATGCCGCCGTCCAGGTCATCTTCTTTCAGTCGACAGCGTATTAGGGCCTCTTTAATTTTCCTAAAGCTCCAAGTATCCGCCCCCATGGTCCCGCCGATCAAAAAATACACCTGGTCTGAAAGAAAAACCAGGGGCGTGGAAATATCCTCAAGAGGGGCTTTTTCAAATTGGTGATGAAGGGATATGGGGCGGGCGATCTCTTCGGGAATTCCCCATTCTTGAGCTATTTCCCCGCCGACCTGGGCATGATCCATGCCCAGAACCTCCCTCTCGGCCATAACAAAAGAATGATTTTTATCTGCGACCAACTCCATGATTTCATCGTATTTGTCCTTAACAAATGAATTGAGAACCACCTTGCCGATGTCGTGCAAGAGACCGGCTGTGAAAACGGTAGATGTTTCTTCCAGTCCTATCCTTTCCCCCAAAATGCGGCACATGAGTGCTGTGGAGACTGAATGAGTCAACAAATCCTCTCCTTTGAGGCCGTAACCGGCATACCCTCTGCGGAAATATCTCAAAGAGCCGCTTAATAACAGCATATCCATTATGGTCTTCGAACCCAGATAGGCCACGGCCTGCTTAAGCGAGGTGACTTTGGACTGGAGTCCGAAATAGGCGGAATTGGCAAATCGCAGGATGTTGGCAGTGATGCTTTGGTCGTACTGGATGATATTGACCAGATCCTGGGCAGAACCGTCCGGAGCCCTTAACGCCTTGATGGCCCTTAATGCGGTTTCCGGAAAAGGGGGGAGACCTTTAATGGTATACAAAATTTCTTCTTTTTTCATAAAATAACAGCCACTTCACAACAAACCAGAAAAACAAGCATTCTTTTCGACCAAAGTATAGAAAGTATAATAGGAAAAGGACGGTTGTCTGTCAATTACAAAAGGATGGGCACCCTTATCCGGTAGACCGAAAATCGCATGATTGACTCAACAGCCTTTTTCCTATAACATAATCCGGGTAAGCCGGAATTTAGAGATTGCGAATTGAGGAATTCTGGAATTGAATGCCACCGCCTTTTTCTAATTCCTCAATTCCTCAATCCCTGAATTTGTTTG
Organism: Desulfobacterales bacterium; assembly: GCA_030616475.1. Classification (GTDB taxonomy): domain Bacteria; phylum Desulfobacterota; class Desulfobacteria; order Desulfobacterales. The sequence continues at coordinate 9,109 of JAUWXF010000056.1, read as the reverse complement.
TTGGGAGCGACAGAGTGTTGCAAAAAATATTCCGCCATATAAAGCACGAATTTCAGAATTAACGGATTACATAGGCATAGAAAGAATCGTGAACTCAAGCATATTCCCCATAGGATGCTCAAGTGAATCCTCAAGCCCTTGGTGAGGCCATTTTTGACGAAAATCGAAACCTCCTAACAGGAGTGTCAAGGGAGGAGGTTGATCATCTAATCGAAGAGATCGACAAGGCGGGCAGGATCTTCTGCGCTGCCCAGGGGAGGTCCGGATACATCCTGCGCTGTTTTTGCATGCGGCTGATGCAATTCGGATATCCGGCCTTCTTTGTCGGTGAAACCATAACCCCCAGGATCGGCAAAGGGGACATGCTTATTGTGCTTTCCGGTTCCGGGCAAACCACTTTCACACAAGAATGGATCAGGGTAGCCCGGCAGCGGGGAGCAACGACTTTTGGCGTAATAGGGGTTGAGGATTCCCCGATTGGAAAGGCCCTCGATTACAGCCTCTCCCTTCCAGCGGGGTCAAAGCTGGAATTTTCCAAGGAGTTTTACTCCATCCAACCCCCAGGATCTTTGTTTGAGCAGGCGGCCTTTATGTTGCTGGAAACAATCGTGCTGGCATTGTACCAGAGGCTGGGGAGTGATCCTCGAATGATACTGGACCTGCACGCGAATCTGGAGTGAGCTTGAACGGATTGATGATTGATAATTGATGATTGAAACAATCAACAATCAACAATCAACAATCAACAATCTATATGAGGTTGTGTCAATGAAACCTATTTTACAACTGGCCCTTGATTTTGTTGATCTGAGGCGGGCCGTAAAGAGTGCACAGGCCGGGGTAGCTAACGGCGTGGATTGGCTTGAGGTCGGCACCCCCTTGATCAAGAGCGAGGGGCTCCAGGCTGTGCGGGAACTGAGGAGTTTGTTTCCCCATGTGACCCTCGTTGCCGACATGAAAATTATGGATGCAGGCCGCATCGAGGTTGAGACCGCGGCCAAGGCTGGGGCCAACATCGTCGATGTCCTCGGTGCTGCCAGTGACGCCACGATTCGCGAGTGCATACAGGCGGGAAAAAACTACGGGGCCAACATCGTCGTGGACCTGATTGCGGTCAAAGATCCTGTGTCTCGGGCCAAACAGGTTGAGGATTTTGGAGCCGATTACATCACAGTCCATTGTTCCATAGACGAACAAATGGAGGGGAAAGACCCCTTTGAAACCCTGCGCAGGGTGGCCGGGGCTGTTTCCCTGCCCGTAGGCGTGGCTGGGGGCATTAACTCTGAGACAGCACCACGTGCACTGGAAGCAGGGGCATCCATTGTTATAGTGGGTGGAGCGATTACCAAGGCGGTTGATCCCGCGGAGGCGGCCCATAACATAAAGAAGGCCATGGAGGAAAGGATCGCCATCCCTACCAGGCTCTTTAAAAGGGGCTCCGGGGCAGACATTCGAGACATCCTCAAACGGGTTTCCGCAGCAAATCTATCAGATGCCTTGCACAGGGGTGGCGTCCTGGAAGGGATACGCCCTTTGTTTCAAGGGATCAGGATGGCAGGACGGGCGGTGACGGTCAGGACCTATCCGGGCGACTGGGCCAAGCCTGTTGAAGCGATTGATATGGCTGAAAAGGGGGATGTGATCGTGGTTGATGCAGGCGGGGTTGGCCCGGCTATCTGGGGAGAGTTAGCCACACATTCTGCACTTCAGAGAGGTGTGGCAGGAGTCGTCATAGACGGCGCCATCCGCGATACGTACGATATTGCCCAGATGAAGTTTCCCGCCTTTACAAGATTGATTATGCCCAATGCCGGCGAGCCCAAGGGTTTCGGGGAGATCGGTGTCCCCGTGACGGTGGGCAGCCGCAGGGTGGAAAATGGCGACTGGATTCTCGGGGACGATGACGGGGTCGTGGTTCTGCCAAGATCAATGGCTACTGAATATGCCAACCGCAGCACGGACGTGTTAGAAAGAGAGAACCGAATCCGTGAAGAAATCAAGGAAGGCAGCACCCTTAGTAAGGTAACAGAACTTCTACGCTGGGAGAAAAAGGGGTCAAATCTTTAATCTTGACAATTTTTTTGTATACAGCAGAGTCTACACGTTGCCGTAATTTGTATTTGTCAAGATTAAAGATTTGACCCCTTTTTCTTGATCGCCTTTTTTCGTCTAAGTCGACGGGCTTTTTCCCGGGCAGCCCTGACCATGCCCAAAGTCAAGAAGTAGCCTGCTACGCCCACCACTATGCCGGACAGGATGCCGCCCAGCATTAGGGAGACAAAGACGCTCTTGCTAGAATACCAGAATGTCTCCCACGAAGGGTTTGAAAAGAACGGGGCATTTAGTGGATAACCGAGCAGCTTTGCTCCTACCATGTAATTGAATCCGTAAATAAAAGGTGCGGTGAACGGATTGGTGAGCCACACGGTTGCGGCCGCTGCTACCTTGTTGATCCTGAAGAAGGCCGCAACGGGCACGGCCAATAAAGTCTGGATTCCCATCGTTGGGCTCATGGCCACAAAGAAGCCTACCGCTACCCCCCAGGCGACCTGCTCAGGGCTCCCGTGAAGGCGGATGAAACGATCGTAAAAATATCGAGCAAACCTCCTAGTGCGACCATGGGAAGGATTTGGCGATTCCGACGTCTGTTCAGTAAGGTGGTCTTGATTTCGCACAGGCCTTTTCCTGAAAATGCTCTGGCTCTTTTCCATCTCTAACGAGGACCCCGCCCCTGCGTGCCCTGTTGCGCCAGCTATGCGGGGCGGGCAGCATGCCTCAGATTTCTACGCAAATTCTGTCCCAAAAGCAAGAAAAATGGCCTGTCTCGTATCCGCATACTCGCAAACGTTCAGCCATTCCGCCACATCAGTGAAAGCAGAAAGCTACTCAGGGCTGCGCTAACAATGCCTTCTTCATGGCATAGCTTCACCGCCACTTCCGGCCAAAATTGACCTTTACGATCTGCCATGATGTTGCCTCAAGGTCATAGTTATCAAAAGCCGGATCAAATGAAAACAGGTATCGTTAAGGCAAATCCGATTGCCGAGGGCCGTTCTTTCGCAATTCCTCAATTCAGGTTTTTCCGGGTTAAGATATCCGGGTTAAGATATAAAGATTAAGATGTCATGAACAAAAAGGTATTCAGCACACTGTTTCTTGCTGTTTTTTCTGTCACTCTTGGGGTGGGGCTGGTCGTTCCCTTGCTGCCTGTGTATGCCTACGAACTGGGTGCAACGGGCTTGTATATCGGCTTTATCTTTGGCGCCTTTTCGCTTTCCAGAACCGTCTTTCTACCCTACTTTGGCTACCTGTCAGACCTCAAGGGGAGAAAGCCTTTCATAACGACCGGGCTTCTGGCCTATTTCTTGGTTTCCATAGCTTATATCTTGTCAAAAAATGTGAATTTCTTTATTGCAATTCGCTTTTTTCAGGGGATTGGCTCGGCTATGATCCTGCCGGTAGCCCAGGCCTATGTCGGGGAAATCACACCCAAGCACAAAGAGGGCTTTGTGATGGGCCTGTTCAATGTTTCCCTGTATGGGGGCCTGAGTATCGGACCTCTTGTAGGCGGCATGGTGAACGATACCTTTGGCATACAGTTCTCTTTTTTGAGCATGGGAGCGGTTTCTTTGGTTGGCTTTTTTCTCTGCCTCATCTTTCTCCCGCCGAGGACTCATGAAAGACTTCTCACACCGGCCAAGCCCCCACTTCGCTACAGAATCCTCATCAGGAACAAATACGTGGGGGCCCTTTTCTTGTTTCGCCTGGCCTACACCGCCTGCATAGGGCTTGTATGGGCCTTCTTACCCCTGTTTGCCCATACGCGGTTCAAGCTATCAAGTTCCTCCATCGGGGTCTTGATCATGTTGGGGGTGCTCACAAGCGGTCTTTTGCAGACCCCTATGGGCGTCTTAGCAGATCGCTTCAACAAGAGAGCACTGATTGCAATAGGGGGCCTGGTAACGGCAGGGGCTGTCTTTTCTTTTGTTCACGCGCAAGGGTTTTGGGGACTCTTTGTGGGCAACATCCTATTTGGGGTGGGTGGGGGGATTTCCGTACCGGCCGTGATGGCCATGACGGTTATTATAGGACGTCGGACAGATTCCATGGGTTCTGTCATGGCGATCTTGACCATGGGGCACAGTCTTGGCATGCTTATGGGCCCCATTCTGGCAGGGATCATGACGGACGTCTTTCAACCGGGCCTCGCTTTCATGGGAGGAACGGTTGTAATGGTGGTAGGAGTTGTCGTTGCCCTGCTGTTGAGTTCCGGGTTCCAAACCTGGGCGGAAGAGTAAGAGGGTGGGGTCAGGGCAACGTCAAAGTAGATTCTAACTTGTCAAATTGGAAGGATTTCCCAGACGCTTAAATCCGAAATCCGAATATCGAAATCCGAAACAATTTCAAAATCCGAATATCAAATGACCAAAACATTTCCGGCATTGCTGCAATATCTATTTGAAACTTTTGTAGATATCCTTTGTTTTGAATTTGGGACTTGGGTCATTCGAATTTGTTTCGGATTTCGTGCTTCGAGTTTCGGATTTACCAAAAATTGATTACGCAAATGACTTCGTTACTTCAAGGGGTTACCTCTTTAAATGACGTGGCCTTGAGGGTGGGGTGGTGGTCATTGACAATAGGCCAACCCTGGTTTAAACTTATTAACGTTATGAACAAGGGGCTTTCCCCAATACTCCAACACTCCAACACTCCATGTGGATGTCATAAATTCACACTCAGTAAAACCCTTGTAGAGATTCCAAAACGTTGTTACATCCAGTCCTAAGATGAGAGGCAATCATGATGAAATCCCGGACTTGTGAAACGATCACTATCGGTTCAACAGAAATCATGCTGGCCCACCCCGCTGAACTGCCGCTGAGATGGGTGGGACAGAAAGAATTGATCAAACAGGTGCTGGCGGCGTGGATGCTCATTGACGAAAAAGATGTCCCCTTCAACCCCCGGCTAATCGGCAAACCCGGCGTGGGCAAGACGACCCTGGGGTACGCTGCTGCCAGGCAATTGAACAGGGAAATCTATCTGTTTCAGGCTACTATGGACACTCGTCCCGAGGATCTGATCATCACCCCCGTGATGGGGGCTGACGGTCAGATCAAATATGCTGCCAGTTCTCTGGTCACAGCCATGATACGGGGCGGGGTATGCATCCTGGACGAGGGAAACCGGATGAGCGAGAGATCCTGGGCTTCGCTCGCGCCGCTCTTAGACGATCGTCGATATGTGGAGTCTGTCATTACCGGCTTAACCATACCGGCTGATCCCAACTTCAGGTTTGTTGTCACGATTAATGAGGATGCTTCTACCTACGAAATCCCTGAATATATCCATTCCAGACTTCAACCCCAGATCTTCATCGACTTTCCGGATCGGGAAGACGAACTATTGATCCTGAAAGAGAATCTTCCCTTTGCAGATGAGGATATCCTGAACTACATGGTCGATTTTCTCCAGCGGGCCCACATGGCCGACGAGCTCTATTCCGTGCGGGACGGGATCAACATGGCCAGGTATGCCATGAAGATGATGCATGGCACACGAACAGCCAAAAAGGAGGCCATGCACCACGCCATCCTGACTGTGCTCGGCGATGAGGGTCTGCGGTATGAAGAATAGCTCTCTAAACACTATCATTTATCATTTACCATTTGCCATTTATCAATGACCAATGACCAATGATCAATGACTAATGATCAATGATCAATGACACCTTACAACCCTTCGGCCCCGTACATCCGGTCCCGATCGTCCACTTCAGCTTAGAATTTGCCGGTGTGGTCCGGCACCTGTTTCAACGCGTCAGGCCGGACGCTGTGGCCGTGGAACTTCCCAACTCCCTTCGGGATGTAGTGCAAAAAGGTGTACGGCGACTTCCCGAGATCTCGGTCGTACTGTACCAGAACAACACGGGGGAGACCTTCTATCTGCCGATTGAACCGACAGATCCTGTTGTAGAAGCAATCCGCTCCGGCCTGGAGGCTAATGTGCCTGTCCACTTTGTGGATCCGGACCTTGATGAGTATCCTTCCTATCGGGATTATGTCCCGGACACCTATGCTGTCTACCGTTTGGGAATCGAGGCCTACTTTGACATCTACTCAAGGGAGGTCCTTCCCGTGCTTAAGAGAGGCCCGGCAGATATGAGGCGTGAAACCGGCATGGCCTACCGCCTCCAGGAGCTTGCGGCCAAATACAACAAGATACTCTTCGTCTGTGGGTTGGCTCATCTTCAGGGCGTCAGGGCAGCGTTTTTTCGTCCGCAGGCCGAGCCCCTTGAAAGGATAAAACGGACCGGAGTGGGCCTTTTTCATCTCCACCCGGACGATTTGCCAGAGGTCATGACCGAATACCCGTTTTTGGCGGCCGTATATGAATACCGAAGGCACAAGCTACCCCCGAAACCTGAACTCTCCAAGTTTACGGTTCGAAAGAAAATGGGCATTCTTACCCTGATGACCGGCGGCAAGGACACATGTTCTGAAGAGGAGGCCCTGGATGCCTCAATACGCTGGGGTGTGCATGACATGAAGCCAGGCCCGGTGGACCGCCAGATGGTTAGCTACCGTCTCTTTCAGCAGGCAGCCCGGCATTATCGTCAGGATACAGGCGAAGATGTCTACCGCTGGCAGAAACGAACCTTTTTCCGTTTTTCAAGAAATTTCGCCTTTATGGAAAACCGGCTTTTGCCTGATTTCTATCAACTCCTTGTCTCAGCCCGGGGATGCGTGGACGACAATTTTTGCTACGCGTTCTGGCGATTGGGGTCCTTTTATCCCTGGCAAAAGCGTCAGGCTTCCATTGCCACTATCCGCATCAGCGGAGAGATGCTGTGGCTGGGGACTCGAAAGATTCGGATCCGCAGGAGGCTCCCAAGAATAAAACGCCGGCCGGTTTATATCCCAAAAAAGCGCCGAATGAAAGAGCGGAGACCGGGTGAATGGCTCGAGGGTTTTGCCGATCCCTACATTTGTTCATACCCGCCCGAGGACCTGGTGATTGAAGACTACGGCGACTTTCTCAAGACCAAGGGAGCCCATGTGCTATCTGCCGATGATGCGGTCTCAGTGCCCTTTGAAACCACGGTTTTGGATGGAATCGATATGCGGGAGACAGTGAGACATATCCACGAAGGCCGTATCTATGTGCGGGAGTTTAAGCGGATCAAGGGAGGCGTCGGATCGGTGGTTGTTATCTTTGATGAGGACAAAACCGGGGAGACGTATCCCTACCTGATGACATGGCTTGGAGAACACGACCAGGAGTCGGACATGGCCTTTTATGCCACCGACCCCGCGGATCACATTGTGGGGCCGGGGATCTCCCGGTGCATCTACGGAGGCTTCCTGATGACCTACCCGCCTCTTCGACTTGCTGATGTTTGGGGAGATCCGGAGTATGACTGGGCCCGGACAAGGGCCGAGCGGCTCCTTTTAGCAGGTCTGGAATACTGCCTGGAAAAGCATGTTGTTTACGTCGCTGAAAAGCCGCCGAGGTCCTTTATCAAACAGGTGGCAGGCCGATGGGACAAACGCATCGTGTACATCCCGATTGGGCAGCTTTCTCCCATCAGGCTAAAACAGATACGGACCCTCCACGTACTGGCAGGCAAAGACAAACGCCAGATCGCCAAGGATTATGTCTGGTGAGAATTGGAGTCTTGCTTCTGCTCGCCGACCTGGCAGGCACTTTTCAGTCAAGTGGAGATACCAAGTTTTGGCAGGATATAAACCTGAAGCAAGAACCATACAAGGAAAATGGCCAGTATGATCAGTATTTCAAACATTCTGTTCCCCTTCAGCCAACGGCTGAAATTGTTCAGGCTCAAGAGAAGACCCTGGAAGACGTGGCGCATGAAGATGATACAGAGGCCCCGACCCTTGCACCGGTCGTGCTCGAAGAAAAGATTGACAGCAGGCGTCTGGCTTCGAGGCCCCGCATTCGGGGCACTTCATCGGCTCCTTGTCGCTGGAAAAGACTATTTGCTCAAATTCGTGACCACATTTGGAACAGCGAAATTCGTACAGCGGCATTGATACCTCTTCGATTAATCATCGACCACAAACGTACTGTCTAAATAATAATTAACCATTCGTTAGAGTATTGCAAGTTTTTTTGTCGATTCTTGTCAAGGTTGATGACTTCGTAAAAAGTCATTAAATCGACGGCAAAGTAAAAAGTTCATATGCAAGGCGTGCGCCTCTTTTCAAGCCGTCAGGCGCAATCTTGAGGAATGAGGCGTACTTATTGTACCTCGCAATGATTCACCCTGTTAAATAGTTGTCCCATTTGTTGTGCGTGTTTCCAAGAAACCTTGCCATCCAACATCTTTTGAGCTGGGTGCCCTTCATTTAACAGGGCGGGGATGAAGCACAACGCCGCAGATGGACTTTTTACGAAGCCGTCAAGGTTTGCCGGAAATGATCAAGAAATACCTACCCTGGCTCATATGCCTATTATACTTTATCAACCCTTATGACGTGGTGCCGGATTTTCTGCTGGGCCTCGGATGGCTGGATGACCTTGTCGTGTTTGGTCTTGTCCTGTGGTGGGTGTCCAGGTTGAAAAGGGCCTATCAGGCGAGCAGCACCTCTTCGGCGTATGCCAGAAAAGGGCAGGAGGCACCCGGTAAGCAGGAAGCCCCCGAGGAAGATCCGTACAAGATACTTGGTGTTGAGCGTGGTGCCTCCAGGCAAGAGATTACCGGTGCCTACAAGAGGCTTGCTGTCCAATACCACCCCGATAAGGTCCAGCACCTGGGCAAGGAATTTCAAGAACTTGCCCACAAAAAGTTCGTGGCCATTCAAAAGGCCCACGATATGCTCATGAAGTGATAATTTGGCGGAGGCGTACATTGGTACGTCGCACAAGCAATCCCGCAGATTGACCCCAGAGGAATAGGCTTCGCATTCCACGGGGCAGGCGCCGAGATTGCGGAAAAGGGCCATTTCTGGATGGAAACTAGTTAGTGCCCATCCGGAAATGAATCTCACAACACTGGGCACTGGCGTCAGTTTCCAATTCAGAAATGAGTAATTTTTCGCAAGGTCAAGGAAATCAAGGGATTGCGCGGAGACGTACGTCGGTA
>JAUWXF010000012.1 GCA_030616475.1 Desulfobacterales bacterium | reverse complement strand
GATTGATGATTGATGATTGATGATTGAATAAAGGAAATCGACAATCAACAACACGCCAACCAGGGCCAAGCCCTGACTTCGAGCACGCCCAAAAAGCGCAACTTGTGACCGTTCAAGGTATAAGCGTAAATGGCAGGCGGAGTATGCACCCTAAGAACATTATCTTGATTGCTATAGTACTCTTGTGGTCTGTTGGGCCTGTGTGGGGGGCAAGGCCATATAAGATTTATACGATAGAAAGGTACGGCAGTTGGGATATTGTGTGCGACTCATACACCGTTCAAGAAGGTGACTACGTTTGGCAGTTACTGCGTCGGAAGGGAGCTATTGCAGAAAATGACTTTCCGAGATTTGTTTCCATCCTGAAACGCTTCAATCCCCACATAAAGAATCCTAACAAGATCTATCCCGGCCAGGAAATCCTGATCCCCTTAAAACAGACGAAGGGCAGAGAACGCCTGCCTGATGCAGGTCCCCGCTACTTAACCATTCCGATCATACCGGATGTCCTTTACAGCACTTATAAGGTGCGTTCGGGTGATTGTGTGTCAAAGATCGTCGCAGCGCACCTTGGCATGCCATGGGATCACATTCCTGAAGACTATTTTCAGACCTTTAAACGACTCAATCCGGGCATCAAGAATATGAACCGGATCTATCCCGGCCAAGCCATCCGCATCTCTGAGGTGCCTGACAAAGCGCCCACTCGCACGGTGGGCACACCCACGAAGCCCTCAATCCCATCAGCGGCAGAGCCGTCACCATCCAAGCGGGGTATTCCGTGGTGGCAGCAAGTGGTCTCAAAAACCATAGCCGGGATAGGCGGCAAGTTGTTGGCTTCTGGTCAATGTTACTTTCCGGGAAAGGACCGGGAGGATCTTGCCCTGGACCTTACGGCCTTTCCCGTCATAGAACCGGCGGACGGACGACATCTGATTCTGGAGTTGCGGAAAGGACTTTCGGAGGACTTGGAAAAGGCAATACGTTCCTTCTGGGATACCCTTATCATCATCCGGATAGATCCGGAGAAGCCGGCAGCAAGGGCGCTGGACAAGGTCTTTCGTGCGATATCAGGCGGAAAAGTCAAGAAGATCCTTGACCTTCCCGAGCTAAATGATGGAATCCGGGTCACCCTCCGTGGCGACTGGATCCTCTCTCAAGACTACAATGAGGGGATTCCGCCAGTATATCACTGTATTACATTGATAGAAAATCCCCAGGAGCACACGTCAGCTCCGGTCGTAGAATATCTGGCCAAGGAAAATATCCAGGTTGTAGACATAGTGGCCGAGGGGGAGAGGGAAAACAATTTGATCTCTCCCCCCTTTTTTAAAGGGAAAAATCCCCCCTCGCGCCCCTTTAGTGAAGGGCCCGCCCTGGCGCGACAGAAGCCGGAGAATGCCCCGCAGAGAAAAACCCAGTCTGGGCCAGGGGGGATGGGGGGGATTTTAAGGGAAAATGCGCCGGAAGAGTACCCGATGTTGACCATAGACGCATCAGGTCAGGAGGCCTTTGTGTCCGGATTTGTCAGAGCAATGGGGTATTCGTATGAGCCTCGCGTTCCCTTTTCCTTTGATTACGCCGGGGTTCAGGTTGAAACAACCACCAATATCATCCATGGGGAAAATGCTCTGGATGTAGTGGTCGATTTCGGAACCTTTTACGGTGACGCAAAATCGGCGATTGAGGCAGGAGGGCTGAAAGTAGTGTCAATCAAACCTGAGGATAAAGCCCTGACCATTGCTGGGAATATCTTGAGGACAATCGGAATTCCATTTGCTCAGGACCCGGTCTTTTTTGCCGCAAACCGAAATGTGTTTAAGACCGTTTCCCTTACCATTCCGGGCGTTTTGGCCTGCCATCCCGATCAAGGAAGAACCTTGTTGACCCGGCCACCGCTTCACCCGAAAATATGTGATTTCTTGATGGAAAGGGAGATCAAGGTTCTAAAAATCAAATCCCGGTGAGACGAGCGTTGGGAGTCAAAGTCATTAACTTAACGAATATTGCCATTGAAAGTCCCCCTTTTTTAAAGGGGGATTTAGGGGGATTTCGAGAGGTTGAATAAATCCCCCCCGCCCCCCTTTGCTAAAGGGGGGAGAGCGGACTCTTAAGTTAATGACATTGAGTTGCGGGTTGAATGACAATTGACCAATGACTAATGACCATTGAGGAGTCTGTTATGCTGAAGCGATCATCATGGTTATTGCTCTTATTATGTTTCTCGTTATGCCTGGTTTCCTGCGCGACGGACCGTGCCGAGCGCAAGAGGCAGGCAGAGGCATCCAGGCGGCTGGGTGAGGCATACCTTAGAGAAGGGAATACTACGGCAGCACTCAAGGAACTCTTGAAAGCGGAAAAGCTCTACGACAAGGACGCCTTTCTCCAAAATGATCTCGGATGGGCCTATTTTGCAAAAGAAGAATCCGATCTGGCCATTTCCCACTTCAAGAAAGCCTTAGCCCTTAAACCCGACTATTCAGAGGCATTGAATAACATGGGGATAGTCTATTTGAAGTTGGAGCAGTGGGACAATGCCATCGACTGTTTCAACCGGGCCCTTGATAACTTGCTCTATACCACGGCACATTTTGCCCTGAACAATCTTGGTGAGGCATACCGTGGAAAAAAGGATTATGGGCATTCGATTGATTCGTACAAGAAAGCCCTCAAGGCAGATTCCAGCTTTCCTCCGGCACATCGAGGATTGGGTCTGACCTACATGGCCATGGACGACTATGAGGCAGCGGTCTCTGCCCTAGAAAAGGCGGTTCAGTATGCACCCCGCTTTGCCGGTGCCTACTATGATCTGGGACGTGCCTACACCGGGCAATCCATAACGGAAAAGGCCATTTCTGCCTTCAAAAAAGTCGTGGAGTTGGCAGCCGATACCCCTCTGGCTGATAGGGCCTTGGGAGAAATTAGGAAATTGCAGGAATATTGAGGGATTGAGGGATTGAGGGATTCAGGAATTCGTGTTGGCCTGTTTGGACTATCGCGGGTTACCACTGACCACTAACCACTGACTAGCGAGATGGAGTACGGATCTTTGCCCCTGGTTCGACGGCCTTTTGGGCCATGGAAATCAGCGCTGTGGCAGTCGTATCCTCGGTTCGCAGGATGATGATTTTGGCATAATCTACAGGCGGAAGCATGATATACTCTTTTGCCTTTGGATCGATACGCACCTTTTCTTGATAGTAAATACTGTATGATTGGCCCACCTTGACGCCGTCTTTGCTCCCTTTATCAATAAAGACAACCGTGTCCGCGAATATGCCCTGATGTTCCTCAGCAGCAAAAATCTTCCCTTTGAGTCCCTCTTTGCTTTTAGTGAGCGTAATTTTCGGTGACCGTGGTTCATACGGGAACAGAAGGTCATTGAGTTCAATGTGGCGGAACGATTGCAGAACCCTGGCAGTAGAAAATTTCGGTTCCACTTCGGTAATTTCAACCACGCCCAATATATAGTGCTGAACTCCAATGAGCGCTTTGGTGTCTTTGTCCTTTAGAGGCTTTAACATCCGAAACACGGTATACCGATCCCCCGGTTCAAAGGCCATCTTTCCAGTAGGCCGGACATAGACCAGATCTCGCTGGCTTATCATGACCTTGTCTTCCCTGACCTTGAAGATGGTGCCGGAGGGGCTAACAGGCTTCTTCCTTATAAAACCCACGCTGTTAATGGCAGGATAGAGATAATAGCGGGGTTCTGGAGGTTGCACAACCGTTTCCGGTTCTGCTTCAGGCTCGACGATTCTTTCCAGTTCCTCACGGCTAAAAAGACGGATTCGCTCGCCCGGATAGATCCAGTGGGGGTTGGGAATCCGCTGATTTTTCTCCCACAGATCCGGCCACACCCAGGGGGAATCATAGAAATGCTCAGAGATGTCCCACAGCGTATCCCCCTTTTCAATGGTATAATAGAACCCTGACTCAAGTTCGAGGGTCTTTTCCTTGTCCTCCTCTGCACGGGAACCTTTCAGGCAAAGGGAACTGACCCCAATGCTGATACAAAGAAAGAAGACTATTCTACGAGACATCTGAGTCCCTTTAGTTCATTAATTCTGAAATTCGTGCTTTTTATGGCAGAATATTTTTTGCAGTACCCTGTCGTTTCTAACAAACAAATTCATGGATTGAGGGATTGGAGAATTAGAAAAAAGTGGTGGCATTCAATTCCTGAATTCCTCAATTCGCAATCCCTAAATTCCGGCTTGTCCGGCTTAGGGGTTTGATTCTTGCACTTTTTTCGTCAGAGTTGCCTCTTCAAGCTTTACTATGGTGGGCGTAACAAAAATCAAGAGCTCTCTCTCTTCCTCTACTCTGGATTGTGACTTAAAGAGCCATCCTAATAGAGGGATTTTAGAAAGCCCCGGCACGCCCTTTTTTGACACCGATTCTTCCTTTATGATGATGCCGCCGATGACGATGGTATCTCCGTCGTTCACCAGCAGTTCCGTGCCTGTCTCTTTTTTATTAATTGCCGGAGCGCCCGCGACGATGCGCGACCAGTCGGGAGCGTCTTTTTTGGCAACGATTTTCATGGCGATACGACGGTCCATGGTAATGTGGGGCGTTACTTCCAATTTGAGAACCGCTTTTGCCCATTTGAGGCTGTAGCTTCCCTCTTCAAGAACCTGATACGGTATCTCGACACCCTGTTCTATATAAGCCTTCTTATTATCCAGGGTAAGAACTCTTGGCGAAGATATGATCTTGGCTTTACCCTCAGATTCCATAGCCTGAAGATTAGCGTCGAGCGTTAAACTAGTACCAGCTAATCTGGCAAAGCTGAATCCAATACCACTGCTGGGGTCGGACGGAGGCAAGTTTACCGCCCAATTACCGGTGCCCGACGCACCAGTCAATCCGTACGCGCCCTTACCCCATGTACCCCCGTATGTTCCTCCCCACTGTACGCCGAGCTGACGAGAAAAATCGGTGCTTGCCTCTACAATCCGGGCCTCTATCATGACTTGAGGCGTCACAATATCCAGCTTTTTGACAACCTCTGTGGCATCGTCAATAGCTGACTGGATGTCCTTCATTATAATCATATTGGTCCGTGTATCAATCGTCACTTTTCCCCGGTCTGTCTTGATCTGATCCAGGTGCGTCTTTATGGACGAGGCGTCTGCGTAGTTGATGGAAATGTACGCTGTGACCGGAGGCTCGAGCTCTTTTGCCGCCTGTTCGGCCTCTGTTTTTGCTTGGAGCGCTTTGCTTTCTGCTTCCAGGGTCGAAAGTCTTGCGATGCGAACAACGTTCCCTTCTTCAACGCAGTCGAGCTTATTCATGTTAAGGATCAGATCCAGAACCTGATCCCAGGGGACATTGTCAAGTTTTAGCGTCACCCTGCCTTTAACATCATTGCCTATGACAAAATTTTTTCCGCTTATTTCGTGCAGGATGCGAAAGACGTGACGGATATCCGCATCCTGGAAATCAAGCGATATCTTTTGCCCTGTATAAACCTTTCCCGTTTCAGTCAAAACGGGCTCCTCCGGCGGTACCTCCGCTTCTCTTACGATCTCCGCCTCGGCTTTTTTCATCACCTCTTGCCATTTTGGCGCCTTCACATCCGGAAGCGGCCTGGGAGGTACGGTGGAAGGGTCAAGTTCAACAAATATAATATTTTCTTTCTGCTCCACTCTATATGGAACCGCCTCTCGGAGTTGTATTGCTATGACGGCTGTGTCTCCCATCCTGGCCGTTTGTATTGGAACAACCCGATCAACAGCACTCTTGAACCGCGTAGTAATAAGTGGACGCTTTTGAAATTTCGGAATCTTCGTATTAAAGAGCTTCAACAAGAGCCTCTTGTCTGAAGGTCTCGCTGTCTCAAAGCTGACCTTGTCGGTAGTTCCTACGATGACCCTTGATTTACGGCCCTCCAGCATGACAAAGTCGATCCGGTTGACCCACGCCGGTTTTCCAACCTTCTCAGCTTCCGCTTCCTCTGCACTGGGTTCAGGTCTCTCTTCAACTTCAATGCCCTTTTCCGGCTCCGGGAGGGTTGGCGTCCGTTCTGCTATTGGCTTTCTGAAATGAACCAAAAGTTGATTCTTTTCCTGAGTTGTTTTGTAGGGAACATCATCTTTCAAGTTGATCTGAATCCTGGAGTAACCTCCTCTGCCTCTCAGTTCGGTGGTAACAATACTTTTGATCAGAGTGCTCTCTGGTGTGTAGGTCTCCTGAACCCCTTTCAAAGACGTTTTCGGGAAATAGAGGACTACGCCAAGGGGCAAGAGGTGTTTGACTGAGGTGTAGGGCAGGGGCCGGCTACCCTTGATGACGACCAGAGTCTTTGTCGCTTCCTCGGCAACCGTGACTTCGTAAATGACTTTTTCCTCGAAAGCGGCCTCTAATTCAAGGCCCCCTGGTCTGCTAGGTGCTTTGGAAGCACAGGCCCCCATCACACCTATGATGAGTGCAAGGGTCAACAACAGTCCAATGTTCTGCCAGATCCTTTTTGATGCGTGATTCATGTTACACCTGTCCCGGCCTTGTCCGAAGTCTCAATTCTCTTGTTTGAGGTTTCATTTCACCCGAAAAATCCTCAACTTCCTCTTCAACGACGACCCTGTCATTGAGTATTTTTTTCACTCGCCCAAAATTCGTACCAACATATGTCCCCTTAGTGATAACATATCCCTTGCCGGAGGGCTCTTCCACAAGGGCCTTGTTCCCGGTAGGCGAGACGATAATGCCTACGAGTTTCAGTTGGCTCAAGCCTATCCTTTGAAGGGGGGTCAGAGGCAGCCTCTTTTTTTTCTTCCCCTTCTTTTTGTCAGGAGCCATACCGTCATGCTCTGGTGCAAAAAGGGGCTGAAAAGGATCGAGTTTACCTTTGGGGTCATAGAAATACGTGAGCTGTTTGTCGACCTGTTCGGCAAGTAGCTCGGGGCTCGTTTCAGCCACCCGGGCCATGGGCTTCTTCTCAGGCAACGGTGGTTCGGCCTTTGCCCGTTGCAAAGGAGGCTTGGTCGCGGCCTTGGTCTCGGAAACCTTCTCATCGGTTTTTTTGACGGGAATTTGAGCATCTCTTGCGGTCTTTGCTGAAACCTTGGCCATTTGGGGCTTAACAGCCTCCGCCGCCTTCTGCTTCACGGCTTGGGGGGTCTGCTTCTTTGGCATGGCGATCTTTTTTCGAAGCACTGCTGCTTGCCGGGGAGGCTCCGATTCTGAACCATTTCCGCACCCCGCTGTAACGAGCACAATCAGGGTCAACCCGATGAGCAAATTGCGAGTTCTGGCTGCCATTGTCATGTTGCCCTTTTTCCCTATTGCCTAACCCGGACAAGCCGGAAAATATGAAATTCGAATATCGAAATTCGAAACAATGACAGAAATAAGAATGCTCCAATGACAAAAACAACGGATTTTCAATGTATTAGTTTTGGTCATTTTGTCATTCGGTGTTCAAATTTGTTTCGGATTTCGGATTTCGATATTCGGATTTTGCCTGAATATGACTTTTCGTTCAGGCACTATTTACCCTTTGGTGCATCTTCAACAAATCGAAACGTGGTGGCCACACACGATGCCTCCAGGCATGTTCCGGCCTTTTTGGAACCTTTTATACCCTTGATCTTGATGTTGGAGATATTGACGATCCTGGAAAGTCTTGCCACCTGGTCAAAAAACATAGCCAGGTTGTGATATCCTCCCCTTACCTGTATCTTTACAGGAATCTCAGCATAAAAATCCTTTGAAACCTCATTCTCCGGCTTGAACAACAGGAATTCCAGGCCTGAGCGTCTACCCGATCTTGATATGCTATCAAGGAGGCTCGGAATCTCCTTCTTGTCCGGCAGAAGTTGAAGGGCAAGCCTAAACCTTGCCCGCGCCTCTTTGTACCGCCTCTGATGTTTGTCAAAGTCTTTTGCGGCAGCCTTTGCTGTTGTTACCTTGACCTCAAGGTCATCGTAGTCTTTCTTCAACTCATTGATTTTGCCGGCTTTCGGCATGTAGATTAAATAAAAGAATAGACCCCCAAGCAGGAGGAACGTGCCCGCGCAGATCGCTATCCTGTGTACCCGGGTCAGTGCCCCGATTTTTTCAAAGGGGAAGCTTGGTAGTGTAAGTTTTGCCATTTCGCCCTAGGAGGTTTTTGCTTCCTTTTTCGGCCCTCTGGGTGACAGCCCACAGGTTATCGTGAATTGCTTGAACTTCTTGTCCTTCTCCTTGATTTGCTTGGAGGATATGAGGTCTACCACCTTGAAGTAAGGCGACTTCTCAAGGCGGGTCATGAAATCGGCAATGGTCTTGTTGTCCATGGCCACCCCCGCAAGATTCATCTTCTCACCGGCTTCAGTCAGGCTCGTCAGCCACATCTTTTCTGCCACCACCAGGCTGGTCAGGGCATCCATGATCCGGACCGGTCCGCCGCGGTCCGCTTCCAGCATCACTATGATGTTGCTTTTTGCTTCAAGCTTCTCAAGTTTCTTTTTGATTTCATTCACCTGTTTGTTGATGGCCTGAAGTTTCGTAAGTTCTCCCTGAGCATCTTCTATTTTGGCATTCAGATCCGATATAGTTCGGCCAAAGTGAATCGTCACGTAAGTCATGACAGCGAGAACAAGAAAAACAGAGAGGGTAAAGACAGACACCTGCCGTCGAATGTTTTCCTTTCTTCGTGCGGCTCGAACCGGCAATAGATTGATACGGATCATTTGTCGTCCACCCTCCTTGATGCCAGGCCCATGCAGATCGCGGCTTGAGGAGCAATCTTCTGAAGATAGTCTACGTCGTTTTGTTTTTCGTTAATATTAATGCTGGTGAATGGATTGCACATCTGTACATCGATGGAAGTCTCGGCTGAAAGAAGCTCGGAAAATCCCGCCGTCTGTGTGGCACCACCGCTCAGGATGATCCGCCTGATGTCCTCATCAGCGTATGTAGAATAGTAAAAATCAATGGCCCGCTTGATCTCGTCACACCAGTTAGAGGTGAAGGAATAAATAATCTCCCGAACCTCTTCCTCGGGTACCTTGTCCTTCGTCTTGCTCAGCTTAATATCCTCGGCTTCCTCAAATGAACAATCAAACCGAGAGGCAATCTCTCGGATAATCTGTTCGCCTCCAATAGACACATCTCGCGTGAAAGCAGACATATAATCTTTTACGATGTTGATATTCATCTTGTTGGCCCCGATATCGATCAGGGCAATGTTTCCTTCTTCGTTCAGGTAATTCTCTTCAAATACCCTTTCCATAGCAAACACATCGATGTCGATCACCCGGGGGTGCAGGTTTGCCATTTCCAGGAGGTCTACATACTCATCAATGATCTCCTTCTTGGCTGCGACCAGCATCACATTCATTTGATCCGGGTTTTCTTCATGTTCTCCAATAACGTGAAAATCGATGTTAACGTCTTCCACATCAAATGGGATATACTGTTCGGCCTCATATTGAATGCTGTCCTGCAGGTCCTCGTCTGTCGCTTTTGCCACAGTGATCTTCTTGATGATAACCGAATAACCGGCAACAGAAATGGCCACATTCCGTTCCTTGACCTTTAAGTCTTTTACAAGCTCCTTGATAGTATCGGCCACCACAGCAGGCTCTTTGATAAGACCTTCCACAACAGCATCCCGAGGTAGCTCAGCCATGCCAAACTTTTGTAAGATTCGATCTTTTTTTGTCTGGACCAACTCACCCAGCTTAATCGTTGCCGAGCCGATGTCCAGGCCTATGAGGTGGTTTTTTTTGGCAAAAATCATGTCGCTTCCTCAGCCACTGAATACCTTGTCTTTCTCCGAAAGTTCGTAACCAAGGGCCAAAAGGATCTTCCGCTTGGTCTCCATACGGCAATCCATGCCCTTTTCTATCCTGTCAATGGTGATAGGGGACACACCGGCTTTTCTTGCAAGTTCAGCCTTGCTCATCAAGAACGATTCGCGAATCTGTTTTAATGCATTCTTCCCCATCAGACACTGTCTCCTGGTAGCAAGATAATGGTGAGCCACCATCTATAGCTATTAAGGTGATGTTTTTAGTTTGCAATCCATGTGCCATAAAAAACCTTGGAAGATCACTAACTAGTGTCCATCCATACCCCCCTCCCCTGGCGGGAGGGGGTTGGAGGGAGGGGGAATGTATTTACAACCGAGCGGAATTCCACATCTTTTTCACCCCCACCCTACCCCTCTCCCGTCGAGGGGGAGGGAATTTAGGTATTTCCGGATGGACACTAAATAGCTTAAGGTCTATATTTTTTTGAAGATCTCTTTTGAAAGGTGCCCAATCGCCTAATAAGCAGAACGAATGATTTCTTATTATCCAGCCACTTATTATCCCACAAGGAGTGAATTTGTCAAGTAACTTATGTTAAATTGTATATAACTTATGTTAAATTATCGTATATTGTAGTTCTTCAAGGGCAGCATACTATATATTGTATAAAATCGCTGCGCGATTTGTAACTACTCAGGTTCAAAGTTCCAAGGTTCACCCTGGCCCAGACCGGGTTTTTCTCTGCGGGGCATTCTCCGGCTTCTGTCGCGCCAGGGCGGGCGGTTCAAGGTTCAGAGATTAACCTGTCAACGGTGAACCGTGAACCCGAGCAGTTACAAAAGCGGAAAGTAGCCAACCGTGAACCTGACAACCTGAGTAGTTAGTTCTTGACCGAAAACCTCTGTTTTTTTTCGGTCAAAAATTCGAAACCCGAAGCACGAAATCCGAAACAATGACAGAAATAAAAATGCTCCAATGACAAAAACATCTAATTTTCAATGCATTAGTTTCGGTCATTTTGTCATTCGGTATTAGGATTTGTTTCGGATTTCGGATTTCGGATTTCGATATTCGGATTTTGCCTGAATATGACTTTTCGTTCAGGCGCTAGTTACAACTTTAGGCACTTCTTAAACAACCGTATACCCGGGCCCGTCACCACCTTCCGGGCAAATCCAGGTTATGTTTCCGTATGGGTCCTTGATGTCGCAGGTTTTGCAATGAAGACAATTCGAAGGGTTAAGCCTCAGTCTTTTTCCCTGGGTTTTATCATCAATCTCCAATTCATAGACATTGCCAGGGCAAAACCTTGTACAGGGACATCGATAGGTCTCAAAACACTCATTCACACACAGACTCAGGTCGTGAACAATCAAATGACAGGGTTGATCTTCCCTGTGCTGAGTTTTGGACAAATAAACACCGGTGAGTTTGTCTACAAAGAGCACCCCGTCATATGCCTGCTTCTCATATCTCCTTGTATGGTGCGAATTTACATCTTTCAAAGGTCTCAGGGTCTTGGAGTCCTCCTCAATGGGCATTTTATCAAATATGCCCCGTCCGTCGGTCAGATATTGCGCGCCCACATGCAAGAACTTGACCAGACCTTTTTTGGATACGGCCTGGGTAAAATTCCTCCCCGTGTAAAGCTCTTTTTTTAGCCAACTATCTTCAAACAGGTGATGGTAATAGCCCAAGGCCTCTTGTGTAAAGTCTTCCTTGCTGAAGGCTCTTACAATTGCCTCTGCCGCAAGCATGCCCGACTTCATGGAGGTATGGATACCTTTAAGCGCTGGTGCATTTATCATTGAGGCGCTACTGCCCACAAAAAGACCGCCGCTAACGGCCAGCTTAGGCATCGTGTAGTACCCCCCCGTGACGATCGTCCTGGCACCCTGCTCAATGACCCGGCCACTTTTGATGAGTTTACTGATGAACGGATGTCGCTTGAATCTTATGAATTCTTCATACAGATCCAGCATGGTGTCGTGATAACTCAATCCCACGATAAGCCCAAGGGAGGCCCTGTTGTCTTTCATCTCGTAAATAAAACCGCCGCCATGGGTATTCAAACCCAGCGGGTAGCCGAACGTATGAATATCATTGCCCCGGCTATCCGAAAAATAGTTGGCATCAGGCAGTTGTATCACCTCTTTAATACCGGTTTCAAACACCTGTGGCATCTTGCCCTCAAAGATGTGCAACTTCTTGGAAATTGCCTGCAGCAGGCTTCCTCTAGGGCCTTCTCCAAATACAGTCACCTTTGCCAGTATGTCGATACCCGCCTCAAAGTTTGCCTTGGGGGCATTATCCTTGCCAACCCCCTTGTCTCCTGTACGAATTCCTATAACGGTGCTTTCGTCCTGGCCGTAAAGCACTTCTTTGCCCGCAAAACCCGCAAAGACATTAACCCCATGACCTTCAGCAAGTCTCCCAAGCCAAGAGACAAACTTGGACAGGCTTATGATATGGAACCCCTTATTGTGCATGTACTTTGGCACAAAAGGAACCCCGTAGTGGCGTGTTCTGTTCAAGAAATAGAATTCATCCCCACGAACGTCTGTCTCAATGGGACAACCTGCTTCCCTGTAGTTTGGAATAAGCTCCTTGAGGGCAATAGGGTTCAGAACCGCACCGCTCAACGCATGAGAACCTGTGTCCGCCCCCTTTTCGATGAGAGCTACCTCAAGGTCAAGGCCCCTACTCTTGGCCAGTTTCATCAGATGAATTGCACCAGCAAGGCTCGCAGGACCCCCCCCCACAAACAGCACATCAAACTCGATCTGCTCTCTAACGTTATCCATAGTCTCTCCACCTCAGTTCTCGTTTCGGAAGCTTTATCTACATCGGAAAATTATAGGTCTTATAGTAGCGATTGACCCGCCTGCCATCGCCTACCGCGGGCGCCCTCGTTAGGTCCGCCTGCCATGAATAAGTCGGCGCGGTTCGGCATGGGTTAACAGGCATTGGCGGGCAGGTTTATGCCATTCAGATGGAGTGTTGGCCCGCCCTGGCGCGACGTGCTTAAATCAATCTACTAAGCCTATAATCCCGGTCTGGGCCAGGGAGTACTGGAGTAATGGGGTGGGAAAAATCGTCTAAAGTGAACTAAAATTGTGGAATAAAAAAGGACCATTAAGTAACTTTAGGCACTTTAGCTCACTTTAGTTCACTTTAGTTGACTTTCATCACCACTCCATCGCTCCAGTACTCCAATTGGGGCGTAGCCCCTTGTCTTGCCATTTGCCATTTGTGAATCGGAATTCGGTCAATATCACGATCAAAGAGCTTTTGAAACCCGATTTTCGGGATTTTTTGGTCTGGCCGTGCCCACAAGAAAAATGTTTGACAATCCTTAAAAAAGATTATAAATTGCTTTTTAAGCTGTTTAGGGATTTCCTTTTTTAAGCGGCGTAGCCCTCCGGCCTCCAGCTCGTAGAGGCACGAGCCTACGCCTCGGAGAGGGCGTAGGCCATACGGGCCGGAGGCCGCGCTATATAAAATCGCGCAGCGATTTTATAAGCGGGCATAGCTCAGTTGGCAGAGTACAAGCTTCCCAAGCTTGGTGTCACGGGTTCGAATCCCGTTGCCCGCTCCATTTTTGTCCCGCCTACGGCGGGATTCGCCCTTTTCCCTTTTTGAGGCAATGTCGTTCTGGCTCCGCCACAGGCGGACCAGGCATCTGCTTCGATCAGTGGATTTTTCCGACAATCTTTGCCTTTGGTTTTTTTCTCAAAAAGTTCAATAAGAAGATTGTTGAGATAGACCGTGGCATGGGAAACGGGCATAGGCCCGTTTTTTTTTGGATGAATGAGAGGACCCAAAAATTTATCGCCGATGTGGAGCTCTTAGCAGAACCGCTCCTGAAGTCAGAAGAGATGAGATTGATCGACGTGGAATATCGAAGAGAACCTAAAGGCTGGGTCCTGCGTGTTTTTATAGACAAACAAGGGGGCGTCACCTTAGACGATTGTGCTGTTATCAGCAATCAATTGGGAGACATCCTGGACGCAAGAACGGACTGTGACGAGCCTTATCACCTTGAGGTCTCCTCGCCAGGCCTTGACCGGCCATTAACGAAGCCAAAACATTTTGTCTATTTTGAAGGCAGGCCGGCGGTTATCAAGACTAATCTCCCTGTGCAAGGAAAAAAGCATTTCAAGGGGGTGCTCGCTGGATTTTCAGAAGGCGTGGTCAGGCTTCTAGTTGATGACCAGCCAGTCGCTCTTCCCTATGAAACAATTGTGAAGGCACATCTTTGGATTGAATATTGACGATTGATGTTTGATGATTGAAAGGAAATCACAAATCAATCTTTGGATTGAATATTGACAATCTTTGGATTGAATATTGATGATTGGCGATTGGCGATTGAATAAAACAAATCGACAATCAACAATCATCAATCATCAATCGAAAAGGGTGTTGAAAATGATAATGTCGGAAGTAAAAAGAGTCATTGAACAGGTCAGTCGTGACCGGGGCATTGACAAGGAAATTCTCATCAAGACGCTTGAAGAAGCACTCAGGTCCGCTGCCAGGAAGAAATTTGGAACCAGGGTAGATGTCGAAGTCCGCTATAATGAAGAACTGGGCGAAATTGAGGTTTTCCAGTTCAAAGACGTGGTTAAAAAAGTCACCGAACCTGACCTGGAAATAGACTTGGAAGAGGGACGTAAGCTTGATTCAGGATGTCAACCGGGAGACAGCCTGGGGACTAAGATGGACGCAACAACCTTTGGAAGAATTGCTGCACAGTCGGCAAAGCAGGTTATCATACAGAAGATGAAGGATGCCGAACGGAATGTAGTCTATGAAAGTTTTATCAATAAAAAAGGGGAAATCATTAACGGGATTGTTCAAAGGATAGACAAACGGGACATTATCGTCAACCTGGGCCGGACCGAAGCGATTCTTCCTGCACGTGAGCAGGTTCACAGGGAAACCTATCGTCGTGGGGAGAGGATTCGGGCCTACATATTAGACGTACTACATGAGTCCCGCGGTCCCCAGATAATACTGTCTCGAATTGATCCGCGGTTCCTGGTAGCCCTGTTTAACACCGAGGTACCAGAAATTAGCGAGAGAATCGTAAACATCATGGCTGCAGCCCGGGAACCAGGCGGTCGTGCAAAGATTGCCGTGACATCCAATGATTCGGATATTGATCCTGTGGGCGCGTGTGTTGGGATGAAAGGGACACGAGTTCAAAGTGTGGTTCACGAATTGAAAGGAGAAAAGATCGATATCATTCCGTGGCACAGTGACCCTGCAAAGTTTGTGTGCAATGCCCTGTCGCCAGCCGAGATCTCCCGAGTTGTGATTGACGAAGCTAACCGGTCTATGGAGGTAATTGTGCCGGATGAATATTTGTCAGTGGCCATTGGGAGACGAGGGCAAAACGTGCGCCTTGCTTCTAAGCTGACGGGCTGGAGCATCGATGTGAAGAGTGAAACCGACTATAGCGAGGCCATGCGGACCGGCTATGACTCCTTGATGGGTCTTCCAGGGGTAGGACGCAGCACAGCCGATGCCCTTTACGAACAAGGTTTCTATTCAATTGAAGAGCTTGCCAACGCCTCTGTTGAGGAACTGATTCAGATTAAGGGGATCAGCGAGAAAAAGGCGGAAACCCTGTTGGAGTCGGCGAGAAAGGCCCTTGAGATAATGGATGAAAACGACTATATTAAAAAGGATAAAGACATATCCGAAGCAATGGCTCAGCAGGACAGCCCTGAGGACGCTGCGGATGGTGCGGAAGATCCTGGTTGAGCCGGTTGAGCCAGTTGAAGAGATTAGTTAGTGCTTGACCGAATACCCTGTTTTTTCGGTCAAAAATTCGAAATCCGACACGAAGTGAAGCTTGCGCTAACCACGAAATCCGAAACAATGACAAAAATAAAAATGTTCAAATGACAAAAACATCGAATTTCCAACGTGTTAGTTTCGATCATTTTGTCATTTGGTATTCGAATTTGTTTCGAATTTGCGGCTCACGCCTTGAAAACAGTACGGATTTCGATATTCGGATTTTGCCTGAAGATGACTTTTCATTCAGACACATAGTTAAAGGACTCACCAACCGACCAAACCGGATAGATACCAAAGCAGGGAGAAATGAATGGCAAAAATCCGAATTTATGAACTTGCCAAACAGCTTAATATGACCAACAAAGTGCTTCTCGAAAGGCTACTAGAGATGAATATCACTGTGAAAAGCCACATGAGTGTCATAGATGAAGAGACAGTCGCCGGCATCAAAGAAGCCCTTTTCCAGGGCAAGTCGGAAATTGTGACTGAGAAACGAATCAAAGGCGCGGTTATCAGAAGACGGAGAAAAGTAATCGAGAAGAAGCCGGAAGCAGAAGGAATCATCCCTGTAGCCAGGGCGGAGAGCGAGATCCCATCCAAGCTCAAAGAAAAAGAAATGCTTGA
The DNA here is from genome assembly GCA_030616475.1 of Desulfobacterales bacterium. Taxonomy (GTDB): domain Bacteria; phylum Desulfobacterota; class Desulfobacteria; order Desulfobacterales. The sequence continues at coordinate 28,228 of JAUWXF010000012.1, read as the reverse complement.
GGTCAAACCAGATCAGATTGCTCCTCCTATGCCTGATGAAGCCTTAGAAGAACAGGTCGCTGAGGTTGTTGAACCGCAGGAGCCTGCAGCCAAAACCAAAGTGGAGACGCATAAGGAGGCTGCCTCTGAACCTGTGGGGGCAAAGGCCAGGGCCGCAAAGGCAAGACCTGCCAAAAAAGCCAAGGTAAAGAAGAAACCAAAGGCAAGAAAGGAACGACCGGCTAAGATCATTAAGATGCCAGAAGTCAGACCGCCTGCCGATGTCACCCGCCAGAAGGAGTTGGCTGCGCCGGTCAAACGTAAGGCGACACGTGCAACACACCTGAAACTTGTTCCCAAAGAAGAAAGGCCCGCGGCGAACGCTAAAGGCAAAGCCAGGAAAAAGGACAAAAAGAAACTCATTAGACCGGAAGAACATGAGCAGTTCTTCAAGAAAAAGATCACCTTTCGAAAGAAGGAGGTCCTGGACAAGTCGGACCTCTACGATGAAAAAGCTCTCAGGTCCCGTAAGGGCCGAAGGCAGCGTAAGGGAAAGGTGGCAATCAAGGGCGAAAAAACGTTGATTACCACCCCCAAGGCCATCAAACGTCGCATCAAGATCGACGAAGCGATTGTGGTATCAGATTTGGCCAAGCGGATGGGAATAAAGGCGAGTGAAGTAATCGCGCAGTTGATGGCTCTTGGCGTCATGGCCACTCTGAATGAGGCCATCGATTTTGAAACTGCTGGTATAGTTGCAAGCGAATTCGAGTACGAAGCCGAAAGGGTATCTTTTGAGGAAGAGACTCTCATTCGTCCTGAAAAGGATGATCCGAAGAAATTGAAACTCAGACCACCTGTGGTGACCATTATGGGACATGTGGACCACGGTAAGACATCCCTGTTAGACGCCATACGGCAAACCAACGTCATCGATGACGAGACGGGTGGTATCACCCAGCATATCGGAGCCTATAATGTCGCCCTAAAGAACGGGCAGATCGTATTCCTTGATACGCCTGGCCATGAGGCATTCACGGCTATGCGTGCCAGGGGGGCGGAAATAACCGATCTGGTTGTCTTGGTAGTAGCTGCTGACGATGGGGTAATGCCTCAAACCATTGAAGCTATGAACCATGCCAGAGCAGCCGGTGTGCCTATTATGGTAGCCATAAACAAGATTGACAAACCAGAGGCAGATCCTGAGCGGGTAAAACGCCAATTAGCAGAACACGGCCTCTCCCCTGAGGAATGGGGTGGTGATACCGTCTTGGTGAACGTGTCGGCCAAGCAAGAGAAAGGGATTGAGGAACTTCTGGAGATGATCCTCCTTCAGGCAGACGTTCTGGAATTGAAGGCGAATCCTGACAAACTTGCAATAGGACATGTTATTGAGGCCAAACTTGATCCTGGTAGGGGCTCGGTAGCCACGGTGCTGGTTCAAGATGGAACTCTTCATGCCGGTGATGTGGTCATATGTGGGCTTTATCATGGAAAAATTCGAGCTATGGCTGACGATATGGGCGAGCGCCTTGATAGTGCCGGGCCATCCATGCCGGTCGAGATTCAAGGTCTGTCCGGGGTTCCGATGGCTGGTGACGACTTTATGGTCCTAACTGACGAGAAGGTGGCAAAGCAGGTGAGTTTCCATCGTGCCCAGAAGCAGCGGGTGCGTGAGCTGGCACAAAGTAGCAGGTTAACTCTGGAAAAGTACTATGAACAAATGAAAGGTGACCTTGTCAAGGACCTGAACCTGATCATCCGGGCCGACGTGCAGGGGTCTGTCGAGGCCTTGACAGAAGCCGTACAAAAGATTGCATCAACAGAGGTAAAGGTCAACATAGTCCACTCTGCCACCGGGGCCATGACGGAGTCAGATATTATGCTGGCCAAGGTTTCCAACTCCATCGTCATCGGTTTTAATGTCCGGCCCAATTTCAAGGTGCGTGACCTGGCAGCCGAACAAAATGTAGATATCCGATTCTACGATGTGATCTACAATATTGTTAATGATATTAAGGGGGCCATGGCAGGCCTGATGGAACCCACGTACCAAGAGCATCTCATAGGAAGCGCGGAAGTCAGGGAGATATTTAGTATCCCGAAGGTCGGAACCATTGCTGGTTGCTATGTGACCGAAGGAAAAATCGAACGTGGTCAGCCTGTCCGGCTCCTCCGTGATGGGGTTGTGGTCTATAACGGAAAGATAGCGTCCTTGCGTCGGTTTAAAGATGACGTCAAAGAAGTACAAGGCGGGTACGAATGCGGGATTGGCATCGAAAACTACAATGACGTGAAGGTCAATGACGTCATTGAGTGTTACGAAATAGAAGAAGTCAAACCAGTCCTGGAATAAAGGAAAGTGAGCTAAAGTGAGCTAAAGTGCCTAAAGTGAGCTAAAGTTAAGGGATGAACATTGTGAACTTGCGGTCCTTGTCTGGTGTTTGGATTTAAGTACCTTAATTCATGGAGCAAAGAGAGCCAAGGGTATGAAACGAACGTAATTGACTTGCTTTTTTGGATTCTTAACTTTAGGCACTTTAGTTCACTTTAGGCACTTACAATGATTGTCGGAATCGGCACAATCGTTTTGAGGATTCCTGGAAACACCTCATTAAAAGGCAAACGCAGGATCGTAAAGGGTGTGATCACCCGTCTTCAAAACACCTTCAATGCGTCAGTGGCCGAAGTTGGCGCCAATGACAGCCACCAGCGTGCAGAAATAGGCCTGGCTTTTGTAGGGAATGATCGCCGACGGATCAATTCAAAGTTAGACAAGGCCCTAAACTTTGTTGAAGCCATGCAAGTGGCTGAAATCATCGATTCTGAAATGGAGATCATCAGCCTGTGATCCACTTCAAGCGAGCCGACAGAGTAGGAGGCCAGGTACAAAAGGAATTATCCGATCTCCTGCAGAAAGAGATTAGGGACCCCCGTTTGGATCTTGTCACAATCATGCGTGTAAGCATGACCGACGATCTCCGTTCGGCCAGGATCTATTTCAGCGTTGCCGAAGGAGAAGAACGCAAGTTAAGTGCCCTCGCTGGCTTCAAGAGCGCCGCAGGATATCTCAGGCGGAAACTAAGCCGTCGCCTCGAACTCAGACACATGCCGGAGCTCGAGTTCCTTTATGACGAATCTTTTGATCGGGCGACCAGGATAAATAAGGTCCTAAAGACAATACGTGATGGAACCTAGGGGCTTCGCACCAATTGGAGTGCTGGAGTGATGGAGTACTGGAGTGGTGGACCAAATGGTGGAAGTAAACTAAAGGCACTTCGACCCTTTAAGGGGAATGCGCTCGCTATTGCAGTTCAACGGGTTGTAGAAATTTCGAGACATAAGGGAAAGATGAACGGGATCATCGTTGTAGACAAACCGCCAGATATGACATCTGCCCAGGTGGTCACACAGGTAAAGAGGATCTTGAAAGTCAAGAAGGTGGGCCACACCGGCACTCTCGACCCATTTGCCACCGGTGTGCTCGTCTGCTGTATAAATAAGGCCACGCGCCTTGCGCAGTTTCTTACGTATGGGAAAAAGCGATATGAAGGAGTCATGAGGCTTGGCATTCGAACCGACACCCAGGATCTCACAGGCCGGGTTGTTTCAACGGAACCCGACTTGAGAGTCACAGATCAGGACGTGCGCAGGGTCTTCCTTAGCTTCCTAGATGTGAAACACCAGAATCCCCCCGCGTATTCTGCCCTCAAACACCGCGGGGTGCCGCTTTACAGGTTAGCCCGGCGCGGGACTTTCGTACAAAAACCGCCCAGACGTATTTCCATCTATGGCCTTGAAATACTTGACATCAGCCTGCCCCATGTCCGTTTTGAGGTGTGCTGCAGTGCTGGCACCTATGTTCGTACATTGTGCGCTGATATCGGTGACGCCCTGGGGTGTGGCGCGCATTTAACCGGGTTGTGTCGAACCGAAAGTGGCAGATTCACCCTGGACGAAGCTGTATCTTTGAATGCCTTGGAGAGGGATGCTGCAACCGGGAAAATCTCAAACCACCTAATACCGATGAGCGTTGCCTTGAGGGGAATGCCTGGCATTTCAGCCAATGATGAGCTTGTACAAAAGATACAACATGGCCATCCAGTGACACACGTTGAAGTTGCAGCGGTCCGCCTTCCGCGGACTTGTCCGTGGACCCCGTTAGACAGCCACCGGATAACCGTTCCGGCATGGTGCGATTCAGACTCTCTAATTGGGTGGATAAAGGTAACCGATGCCCGCGGCAACCTCGTTGCTGTCTTAAGCTCAAGCAAAAAGAATGGTGTGTATCCATATGTTTGTGTGTTTCCATTGTCGATTGTCGATTGAAGATTGTCGATTGCCCGCCCTGCCCGCCCTGGCGCGACAGCCTTGGACGGATGTGTCATCCCTGTCATCCCGGTCTGGGTCAGGGGCGCGACAGAAGCTGGAGAATGGCCTGGAGAGAAAAACCCGGTCTGGGCCAGGGTCTGGGCCAGGGGCGCGACATCCGCGAAATAAGCTGTAGCCCTTGAAAACCAGGTCTGGGCCAGGGAAAATCCCAAATCCCAAATCGTCAATCATCAATCGTCAATCATCAATCCAAAAGAGGAGGTCCTAAAGGTGGCTTTAGCAGTAGAGGAAAAAAAGGCAGTGATTGATCGGTTCAAACTCCACGAAACAGATACGGGATCGCCAGAGATCCAGATCGCCCTTCTAACTCAGCGCATCAGCCAACTAAACGAGCATTTCAAGATCCACCGAAAAGATCATCATTCGAGAAGGGGCTTGCTAAAAGTGGTCGGCCAGCGGCGCAGGTTGCTGAATTACCTGAAGGACAAGGACGTTAGGCGTTACCGGGCGGTTATTAAGGCCCTGGGTCTTCGAAAATAGTCTCGTGAATCTTTGGATTGATGATTGATGATTGACGATTGAATAAAACAAATGCTTATTGATTTAGCTGCCAACAAAATCACAAAACCCTTTGTCTGATAAGGCATTATGTATGATCAAGAAAATCTGCCTGGAAGTCCACATCATACTGAAAAATCAACCAGTTACAAAATATCCTTGGCAACTGAGTCAATAGGCATTAAAACAAATCAACAATCGACAATCAACAATCGACAATCGACAATCGACAATCGACAATCGACAATCGGTTTCCAGATAACGAATAACAGATAACGAATAACGAATTCCGAGGAGAACAAAAATGGAAGTAGCTTTTAACGCAAAGGTGGGTGATCGTACGTTTAGTATAGAAACAGGAAAGATGGCACGACAGGCCAATGGCGCTGTCATGGTCCGGTATGGGGAGACCATGGTTTTGGTGACCGCTGTTTCTACGTATGAAATCCGGGAAGGGATAGATTTTGTCCCTTTGACAGTCGAATATCAGGAAAAAGGATATGCGGCCGGCAGGATTCCCGGTAACTACTTTCGTAGAGAAATCGGGCGGCCAAGCGAAAAGGAGACGCTCACTGCACGGATCATAGATCGGCCGATCAGGCCTCTTTTCCCGAAAAACTATAGATATGAGACACAATGTGTCGCCACAGTGCTCTCTGTTGATAAAGAAAATGATCCCGATATATTAGCCGTCACAGGCGCCTCGGCAGCCCTGGAGGTGTCTGACATCCCGTTTGCCGGACCGATCGCCTGCGTGCGTGTGGGTCGCATAAATGGTCATTTCAGAGTGAACCCCACCCATGAAGAACTGAAAAACAGCGATATCAATCTGACCGTTGTGGGGAGCAAAGAGGCTGTGGTCATGGTAGATGGAGGAGGTCTCTTTGTCAAAGAGGAGGATATGCTGGAAGCGATCTTTTTTGGCCACAGAGCCTTACAACCAATTATTGACCTACAGGTCAAACTCAAGGAGGCTGTTGGCCTACCAAAGCGCCCCGCTCCTGTGAGTGAAATAGACGAGGCCCTGGCCAAAGAGGTGGAAGCCCTGGCTGCCGAGAGGATCAAGGAAGCAATACAGGTTCCTGAAAAGCTCAAACGCTGTGACACACTGAAGGGTGTGAAAGCCGATGTGGCGGCGGCCATTGGAGATCGCTATGCCGATCGCGAGCAACAGGTCTATGAGGTGTTTCACGCCATTGAGCGCCATATCATGCGCAACCTCGCCATGACAGAAGGCCGTCGCATAGATGGCCGTAAGTTCGACGAGGTTCGCCCGATCACCTGTGAGGTGGGAGTGTTACCCCGGACCCATGGCTCAGCCCTTTTTAGGCGTGGCGAAACCCAGGCCCTTTCCGTTGTGACCCTTGGTTCCACCGGCGATGAGCAGCGGGTTGAAACCTTAGAAGGGAATATCTTCGTGCCCTTCATGCTTCATTACAACTTTCCCCCCTTCTCCGTTGGAGAAGCAAAACGATTCGGAAGCCCAGGCCGGCGGGAAATCGGGCACGGTGGGCTTTCCACTCGCGCTGTGGGAAAGGTCTTGCCGGACCGGGATACTTTTGACTACACGATCCGCGTTGTATCGGAGATTTTGGAATCGAACGGCTCTTCTTCTATGGCCACCGTGTGTGCCAGTAGCCTTGCCCTGATGGATGCCGGTGTTCCAGTCAGCGCCCCCGTGTCAGGGATTGCAATGGGGCTCGTAAAGGAAGGGGACAACGTGCTAATACTGTCTGACATCCTGGGCGATGAAGACCACATGGGAGATATGGACTTCAAAGTGGCCGGCACGCGCGAGGGGATCACCGCCCTTCAGATGGATATCAAGATTGAAGGCCTGTCCAAGCCGATCATGCAAAAGGCACTCGACCAAGCACGCAAGGGCCGTCTTTTTATCCTGGACAAGATGGAAGAAACCATCAAAGAGCCGAGGCAGGAAATCTCCCCTTATGCGCCCAAGATCCTGTCCTTGCATATCAATCCCGACAAGATACGGGATGTCATCGGCCCCGGGGGCAAAGTGATCCGGGCTATACAGACGGAAACGGACTCCCGGATCGATATAGAGGATTCCGGTCTTGTCAAGATCCTTAGTGTTGATAAGGAATCGGGGGAAAAGGCCCTCAAGATGGTCCGGGATATTGTTCAAGAGGCTGAGGTTGGGGCCATCTATGAGGGGACTGTTCGCAAGATCATGGACTTTGGTGCCTTTGTGGAGATCTTTCCGGGAACCGACGGACTGGTGCATATCTCGCAGCTCGATTCAAGGCGCGTCAATAAAGTAAGTGATATTTTGAAGGAGGGCGACAAAGTCATGGTCAAGGTTCTTGAAGTAGATCGTGACGGCAAAATTCGCCTCAGCCGAAAGGCTGCTATGGAGTATGAACAACATGCCGCACGATTTTAACAAAACGGTCCTGGACAATAGCATTAGAATCGTTACCAAACAGGTGCCTCAAGCTCGGTCGGTTGCAATGGGGGTATGGGTCAACGTAGGCGCCCGTGACGAAAAAGCTGAAGAGGGAGGGCTTTCCCACTTCATCGAGCACATGATCTTCAAAGGGACCGAAAGACGGACCGCCCTTCAAATCGCCAAAGAGTTTGACGCCATCGGCGGTCAATGTAACGCCTTCACCAGCAAAGAGAACACCTGTTACTATGCCAAGGTTATGGACACCCATGTGGATACGATGGTGGACCTTTTGTCTGACATTTTTTTGAACTCTGTCTTTGATCCCGGTGAGGTAGAACGAGAACGCCAGGTGATTCTTCAGGAAATAAAAATGTTAGAGGACACACCGGATGAGCGCATCCATGTCCTGTTGGCCCAAGCTGTTTGGGGAAGCCATCCCTTAGGACGTTCCATACTCGGAACCCCCGAGACCGTGATAAGGTTCGATTCCAATACCATAAAGGAATATTTCAGCCGAGCGTATCAACCTGAACGGATCGTAATTGCAGCAGCCGGAAACCTGGAGCAGCCATCATTTGTAGAATCGATAGCTCGGGCCTTTGAAGTGGTTCGGAAAGGGAATGACTTCCCGGAGCGCAACAAACAGACCATGGATTGGGTGGCGACCGCTCATCCCAAGGATCTGGAGCAGGTCCATATTTGTCTTGGAACCGAAGGTGTCCACACCACGGATCCACGGCGACATGCCTGTATCCTTCTGAATGTCGTCCTTGGTGGCAACATGAGTTCCCGGCTATTTCAGGAAATCCGGGAACGCCAGGGCCTCGCCTATTCGATCTACTCCTTTGTCTCCTCGTATTGTGACACCGGACTGTTAGGTGTTTACGTGGGGGTAGACAAATCGAACACTCAGAAGGTTCTTCGTCTCATCATCAACGAGATGAAGCGGCTCAAGGAAAAACCGGTCAACGGTTCTGAACTCAGAAACGCCAAAGAACACTTGAAGGGGGGTCTGTACCTTGCTGCTGAAAGCACTGATTACCAGATGACTCGTCTTGCTCACAACGAGATCAATTTTGGCCGTCATATCCCCTTAGAAGAACTGGTAGATAACATCGAAAAAGTTGCCGCCGAAGACATATTGAGACTGGCACAAGACACTTTCCAAGACAAGGCCGTGTCTATGGCCCTCCTTGGGCCAATCGATGAAAAGGTGTCCTACGAGGAGATTTTGAGCTTATAGCAAAATGCAAGTGCCTAAAGTGAATTGAGACAAGTGCCTAAAGTGCCTAAAGTGAACTAAAGTGCCTAAAGTTGAAGGAACAAAACCAATCTAAAAAAGCTTCTTCAAGTCCTTAACTTTAGCTCACTTTAGGCACTTTAGCTCACTTTAGCTCACTCTCGTTGGCCTACCTGTACAAAGATATTGAGCAGGTACATGAACAGCGCCCAATGACCCAGCCCAAAATCAAGATCCGTCGCCTTCACCCGGAACACGATTCAGATATCCCCCTGCCCCGCTACATGACCCCGCAATGCTCTGGGATGGATCTCTGTGCTGCTGTCAAAGAGGATCAGGTGCTCCATGCAGGTTCCATAATGGTGATTCCCACAGGGATCGCTATCGCTCTTCCTCCAGGCTTTGAGGCACAGATTCGTCCTCGAAGTGGCCTTGCTTCTAAGCACGGCATCGGTATCATAAACTCTCCGGGAACCATTGATGCTGACTACAGGGGTGAGGTAAAGGTTGCGCTCATCAATCTGGGGAAAAGGCCGTATACCGTCCGCCGCGGTGACAGGATCGCCCAGATGGTTATCCAGAAGGTCTATCAAGCACAATTGGAAGTTGTGGATGCCCTTGAAGAAACAGAGCGGAATGCGGGTGGCTTTGGGCATACGGGGGTTTAGTCATTGGTCATTGGTCATTAGTCATTAGTCATTAGTAGCATGAAAGACAAGGACCGGCCAGCATTCCATTGTTCCCGTATTCCAACTGCGTATGCATGTGGAGCTAAGTCCAAGGAATGAAAAGTGTTTCTCAGATCTGGTGGACAAACCAATGACCAGTGACCAGTGACCAATGACTAAATTCTAACGAGATCATAGGCCCTGGTTCCCAGCCCGATTGCTTGTGCATATTCTAGCTGGATTTCCCAGTCAATGTTCGGATAGATTGCCCGGAACTTGTCCTCCCCGGGCTTGAAGTTTTTCGTAAGACAAGAGCTTTTCAGTCCCTCTGCATTATTGACCAGGTCGGCCGCGGCCTGGTCAATAGCCACCGGATCGGTTGAGGCCACGATACCGATGTCGGGTACAATGGGGGCATCGTTATGGCCATAGCAGTCGCAGGCAGGGGACACCTGGGTGATGAAGTTAAGAAAGGTGGCCGAGTCTCTTTTTCCTTTCAACACACCAGCCGTATATTCCACCATGTTTTCCAAAAACACAGGGATCGCCTGGTCCCACTGAATCTGGATGGCTTGATTCGGACAGATAATAATGCACTCCCCGCACCCCACACACTTCTTGCGGTCGACCTTCGCCTTCTCATCAATTAGGGAAATGGCCTCCTGGGCACAGTAGTTCACACATTCCCCGCAGCCTTCGCACTTCTTCCTGGTCACCTTGGGGGAGACTGTGGAATGCTGGGCCAGTTTTCCCTTTCGAGACGCACACCCCATCCCAAGATTCTTGATTGTGCCCCCAAAGCCTGAAAGCTCATGGCCTTTAAAATGGGCCACACTCACGATACCGTCGGCGCCGACAATCTCAGAGCCAATATAGACCCTCTTAAACCGTTTCAAGTTTACAGTCACAGCTGTCTCATTGCCACCCCGAAGCCCATCAGCAATGATCAGGGGTGCACCCACCACAGCGGAGGTGAACCCATTGCGAATGGCGGTCGTCAGATGGGCAACCGAGTCACTCCGACTCCCAACGTACAGGGTATTGGCATCGGTCAAGAAGGGACAACCTCCGATTTCCTTTATTATATCCACTATCTTGCGGACAAAAACAGGTCGCACGTAGGCTGTGTTTCCTGCCTCCCCAAAATGGAGCTTCACGGCCACCAAGGCCCTTTCCTTGATCCTAACTGTCAGGTCCACTGCCTCGAGCAGGCGCTTGACCTTGTCCACAAGACTCTCACTCGCCTTGGTCCTAAGGTCCGCAAAGTAGACAGCACTCTTCATGATCTTTCCCCCCAGCCATAGTCATCAACGGGAGCATTCCCAGATTCTTATCCGCTTGCGGCGGACTCTCAATAAATTCGAAATCCGAATACCCGCCTGCCAACGCCTGAGACAGCATTCAGCTTATGTGCTGGCATCTCTGGCAATGGCGGGCAGGTCGAAACTCGTACTGTTTTCAAGGCGTAAGCCGCAAACAAATTCGAATATCAAATGTTCAAAACGCTATTCACTGGTTTTGCGCAATTTTTTTACGAAGGCTCTCGCCTTTTTGGCGAATGCAAGGGTACGGTCTTCTAAATCATATTGTTTCGAGTTTCGAGTTTCGGTCATTTGCATTTGTTTCGGATTTCGATATTCGGATTTCGGATTTTTCCGTTTCTCGATCCAAGCAACACGTCATGTGCGAGGTCTCGGTTAAGAATCCGGGAACGTACCCATAATTACCTGTTGTCTTCCAACCGCTGATCAATTAGTTCCGCAGCCTTTTTCCCGGAAAGGAGCATCCCTCCGAAGATGGGACCCATCCGGTAAGAGCCAAACGTGGCATTGGCAGCCATGCCTGCCACATACACCCCCGGAAATGCCTCACGGGTATTTTCAAGGGTTGAACGTTCTGCCACCTCGGCCCATAGAGACTTTTCGCCCACCACCTTACCTGTTTGGGTCAAGAGCCTTGAACCGGACTTTTTCTCTATGATATGCATCAATTCGGTGGCATGCCCCGTGGCATCAATCGTGTAGCGGGTATGGACGGTAAGAGGATCTACATGCAGTTCGGCCATTTCAACGGCTGTCCAGTTAATCACCAAGCCGACCACCCGGGTCGATTCCGGGCCATCTGTCTGCCGGATCATGACGTCCTCCACACACATGAGGTTGAAGACTCTTGTCCCCGCCTGGCAGACCTTGGAGGCCAAGGTCGTGGTGGCCTCCACAGCATCCGCCGTATAGTATCCTGTTTGAAAGGGATAGGTGGAAATGCCCAGTTCATCAAGAACCTTTTTCCCTTCATCCTGAACCACAATCTCATTGAACATCATCCCGCCACCCCACATCCCGCCTCCGATGGTCAGCTTGCGCTCAAAAAGGGCGACCTTCCTTGCTTTTTTGGCCAGGTAATAGGCCGCCACCAACCCTGCCGGCCCGCCGCCGACAATGGCAACATCAAGGTCCAGATAATCGATCCATTTTTGGGTGAAACGCTCTATGATGGCCCTGGTTATAACCTGCTCGTCTAATTTCATCGCCCGACCTCTCAACACTGACAAATAATTGAGGAATTTAGGGATTAAGGAATTAAGATAGGGAAGATTCCGTCAATTACCAAATTCCTCAATTCGCAATTCCGGCTCTTCGGGATAATCCGTGAAGGACTTTATCTTTGGTTCCGACCGATAAGCAAGCCTAAAGGCTTGCGCTACATGTAGCGCAGGGCTTTAGCCCTGCATGGCGACTTTCACAAAAAAAGCCAACTTCAAATGAAAAAATTGGCAACACACCTGCCAAAAAAGTTATGAATGCATGCTGCTGGTTAGCAACTAAGGTCTTAAAAGTCAAGAATTCTGTCGTCTCGAAAATATCCTTGACACGCCTCGATGTGAAGCGTTAGATATAAAATTTTTGTACGGCACCCTTGCTCCGGGAGAATCGGGGCTATTGATATCCATAAGGAGGCACTATGAGATGGTATGAAACCGTGTTTATCGTGAATCCCGAACTTTCCGAGGAACAACGCCAACCGGTGTTCGACAAGTTGAAGGGCCTCGTGTCCCAGGACCAGGGGATGCTTGTCAAATTTGACGAGTGGGGCCATAAAAGGCTTGCCTATGAGATTAAGAAGCACACCCGAGGATATTACGTGCTTATGGAGTTTTGCGGGGACGGAGCTTTGGTCAAGGAGATTGAGCGTAACATGCGCCTGGATGATCGAGTCCTTAAATACATGACGGTTCTCAAAGACAAGGCCGTTGATGTGGAAGCAGTCAAGGCAGAGATAGAGGCGGCCAAAGAGCAGGAATCAGAACCCGAACCTGCCGAACAAGCCGTGGGTGAAGGTGAAGACAAACGGGACTCAGAACCAACCGAGACTGTAGAAGCTCCGGTGAGCGAAACCAAAGTACCGGAGAACATGCCAGAAACCAGCGAGCAGGAGGAGCCAGAGAATGACACAAGAAAGAATGGCGCCAAATAAGCGCAAGCGATTGTTTCGCAGGAGAAAGATTTGCCGGTTTTGTGCTGATACCAGCATTACCATCGATTATAAGGACCCACGAACACTCAGGTTTTTTACCACAGAACGCGGCAAGATCATCCCGAGGCGGGTATCTGGCAATTGCGCCAAGCACCAGCGTAAGTTGACAACTGCCATCAAACGTGCACGGACCATTGCCCTGATGCCTTATGCAGCAACCCTGAGCCATTATTGAGATTGATGATTGTCTCAGGATTGTCGATTGTCGATTGTCTATTGTTGATTGTTCATTGAGCGATTTGGGGATGAACCCGTAACAAGTCTCAACAACTTGTCATTTCGAGCGAAGCGCCCGCCCTGGCGCGACATGAGAATAATAACCAGTGCTATATAAGAACCCGGTCTGGGCCAGGGAGAAATCTTTGTTGTGCAACCTACTGGAAATGCAAGATTTCTCCCTACGGTCGAAATGACAGACTCACCGAATCCGACTTTTTAAGAAATCGTCAATCATCAATCATCAATCGTCAATCATCAATCGTCAATCATCAATCATCAATCATCAATCATCAATCCTAACGAAGGGGAGCAGCAGCTCTTGACCGATATCACCCACAGCCAAACCCACAAAGACGTGATCGTAGGGATAGCCATCACGGCCCTCATCTCCATGGCAGCCTTACACCTGAGCGTGCTGGGGCCCTTGGCGGGCCTGTTTATTCCGCTGCCAATCCTTTTTTACCGGTTCAAACTGGGGCGCTCCTTGGGTCTGTTGATCCTGACTGCCGTCACCCTGATTGTGACCTTCATAGTCGGCTGGAATTCCATAGGCACAGTAGCGTTCCTCTTTGAACTGGGGCTGGTGGGTCTGATCCTGCCAGAGGTATTCGAGATGAACATGTCTGTCGAAAAGACGGTTGGAATCACCACCGGTGCGGTTTTGGCGACGGGCGCTGTGATGTTGGCACTTTACAGCTTGCTTTCTACAACCAGCCCATGGGCCCTAGTATCCGATTACCTGGAAAAGAGCGCGAAGCTTGCCCTTGCCATGTACAGGGAGATGGACGCATCTGAGGAGAAAATCGGCATACTTGCCCGGTCCTTGGACGGGATCGTGTACCTTGTGCTTCGCATCATGCCTGCCATTGTGATTGTCACGACCCTCTTTGTAGTCTGGAGCAACCTCCTTCTATCTCGCTTTCTATTGCGAAGCAAACAGCTTTTCTGTCCTGATTTTGGTAGGCTAAACCAGTGGAAAGCACCGGAGCCCCTGATTTGGGTTGCCATTGCATCAGGGGGCTTGCTATTGTTTGGTCATCCAGGCATCAAGATGCTCGGTATCAACGGCCTGATAGTCATCATGACGATATACTTTTTCCAAGGGATTGCCATTGTTTCTTTCTATTTTGAGAAAAAACAGTTTCCCAAAATACTGCGAGCCTTTCTCTATGGCCTGATCGCCGTGCAGCAGCTTTTGCTTCTGGTGGTGATTACGGTGGGCTTCTTTGACATGTGGATCGATTTCAGACGCACAAGAAAGGTGGAGTCTTAAGATGAAAGTCATATTGACAGAGGCGATCGAATCGCTCGGAACTGTTGGCGATGATGTCAATGTAGCCAAAGGTTATGCCAGAAACTACCTGATTCCCCAAAAAAAGGCCATCGTAGCTACACCCAAAAATCGCAAGATTTTCGAGCGCCAGCGGGTACAGCTCGAACAACAACTGGCCAAAGAACAAACCAAGGCTGAGGTGATGGCTGAAAAAATCCGTGGCGCTGTATGTACTATTGCGGGGAAGGTATCTGAGGACGATAGGCTCTATGGTTCGGTTTCAACGCGAGATATTGCTGAACAACTGACAGCGCAGGGGTTTGATGTGGACAAGAGAATGGTTATGCTCTCTGAACCTATTAAGACCCTGGGATCTTATATCGTGCCTATTCGTCTCTATTCTAATATCGCACCGGAGATCACGGTCAGAGTGGTCCCCGAACAGGAAGCCCCATGAGCGATAAAGATCCGTGGCTGCAAAGGGTTCCGCCTCAGAACATTGAGGTCGAGCAATCAATCCTGAGCGCCATACTGATTGAGAACAATACACTGCCCGAAGCCCTGGAAATCCTTTCCGAGAAGGACTTCTACCGTGAGACCCACCGGAAGATCTTCGCGGCTATGGTGGGTCTCTTCGAGCGAAATGAACCCGCTGATCTGATTACCGTAACGAATATCCTCAAAGAACGGGGCCAGCTTGAATCGGTTGGAGGCGCATCCTATCTGGCTGAACTGGTCGATACAATCCCCATGGCGACCAATGCGTCCCATTATGCCAGGATTATCCATGAAAAAGCGACCTTGAGGTGTCTTATTGAGCGGGCAACCTCCATCACCACCCGGTGTTTTGAGGACCGCGGAAACGTGGAAGAGATACTCGATTTTGCCGAACGGTCCATCTTTGATATCTCCGAAGACAAGGTAAGGCCGGCCTTTCATTCTCTGGCCGATATTATCCCGGATACATACAAAGCTGTAGAAGATGCCTATGAAAATAAGGTCCTTGTAACCGGTGTCCCTACGGGATATAGCAAGCTCGACCAGAAAACCTCTGGATTGCAGCCTGGAGACCTTGTCGTGATAGCGGGTCGGCCGAGCATGGGCAAGACCGCCCTTGCCCTGAACATCGCCCAAAATGCCAGCATTCAAACCGGAATACCTGTAGGCATTTTTTCCCTGGAGATGTCCAAGGAGCAGCTCTCATTGCGCATGCTTTCTTCAGAGGCCCGAATCGACTCATCTCGGATGAGAGGAGGGTTCCTGAGTGAGGGTGACCTGGCCCGTATTAACCGCGCAGCAGGGGCCCTCTACGACCTTCCCATCTTCATCGATGACTCACCGGCCATATCAGCCTTGGAAATACGCGCCAAGTCCCGCCGCATGAAAATGGAAAAGGGTCTGGGTCTCATCATCGTAGACTATCTACAGCTCATGAGGGGACGGGCCTCGACCGAACGGCGTGAGCTGGAGATATCCGAGATCTCCAGATCGCTCAAGGCCCTGGCCAAGGAGATCAATATTCCAGTGGTGGCCCTTTCGCAGCTAAACCGCAAGGTGGAGGATCGGAGCAACAAGCGACCGGTGCTTTCTGACCTGCGTGAGTCCGGTGCGATCGAACAGGACGCCGATGTCATCATGTTCATTTATCGCGACGAGATGTACAATAAGGACGAAGACAATCCAAACAGGGGAATAGCGGAAGTCAATGTGGCCAAACAGCGCAACGGCCCTATCGGCACGGCGAAGCTCACCTTCTTGGAACACTGCACCCGATTTGTGGACTATGCACCAGAGGTGGAAAGCCCGGCGCCTTAGTCACACACTAAGTTCATTTTTTCCCCTTTAGCTGGTTGATCAATCTTACGGTAACTTCATTAGACTTATTTAGACGACTGACAATTATTTCAAAAAGGTTCCTGGCGACTTCCGGATATTTCTCAATGAGTTCCGGCAGCTTTTCCCCGGGGAACCGCCTTATGATTGACCTTCCATTTGAAATGATGGATGCGGTTCGGTGTTCGCCGGATATGGCAGCCATTTCTCCAAAGAATTCACCAGGCTGCACTATTTGAGCTATTTTCTTGCCGTCTTTCACAACATACAAAGCCCCTTGCACCAGCTTGAAAAAGTCTAAATCCGTATTGCCTTCCCGGATAATCACATCACCACTTTCGTAACGCTCTATGTCCGGATTAACAAGATACGCGGGCAAGGCCTCTTTGGTGATGGCTGTTCGCTTAGAAACTTCCTCGATGGATGTTACCCCCTGGCGAATTTTTTCAAGACCTGCATCCCTCAAAGGAACCATGCCTTCGTTTATTCCTGTCTTTCTCAGTTGATCCTCTGGAGCACCCGCATTTATTGCCTTTGCAACATCCTCGGTCACCTCCATAAGCTCATAAAGGCCGAGCCTTCCTTTATAACCTGTGCCGGTGCATGCTGGACACCCCTTTGGACCGTATATGGTAAGATCCGAGATTTCATCTTCGGAAAATCCCATCTTCACCAATTCCTTTGGCTCAATGTTTTCGACTACAACTTTGCACTTTGGACAGAGTTTTCTAACCAGGCGTTGAGAAAGAACCATCGTTACTGAAGAAGCCAACATGAAAGGTGGTATCCCGATGTCTATAAGACGTCCGATAGTGGAAGGGCAGTCGTTCGTGTGAAGAGTGCTGAAAACAAGGTGTCCTGTCATGGCCGCCTTGATGGCAATCTCCGCCGTCTCCAGATCTCTGATCTCGCCTACCATAATTATATCAGGGTCCTGTCGTAGGAAGGACCTTAGAGCTGCGGCAAACGTCATGCCGACCTCGTTCTTCACTTGCACCTGATTGATTCCCCTGAAGTTGAATTCAACAGGATCTTCCGCTGTAAGTATTTTGGTATCCTCTTTGTTCAGTGCGTTGAGAACTGAGTATAATGTAGTTGTCTTACCGCTACCGGTCGGACCGGTTACAAGCACCAGGCCGTAGGGCCGGAAAACGCAACGTTTAAGGGTTTCAAAGGTCTCTGGTTCAAACCCCGATTTGGTGAGGTCTACATTGAGTGCACTCTGATCAAGGATACGCATAACAACGCTCTCACCAAAAAGAGTGGGCAATGTGGAGACGCGGAAGTCGACTGCCTTTGTTTTCCCGAGGCGCATCTTGATCCTGCCATCCTGTGGCACACGACGTTCAGCAATATTGAGGGAGGACAAGATCTTTATCCTGGAAATCATGGCGTTTTTTATGGTGAGGGGCAAGTTCATCGATTTATAGAGAGAGCCATCCAACCTGTATCGTACCTCCAATGACTTCTCAAAAGGCTCAATGTGAATGTCACTGACTCCGTCATTGACGGCTTTAATGAGAATGCCGTTTACCAGTTTGATAATGGGAGCATCAGATGCCGAGAACTGGTCGTCCTCCTCCGCTGTATGACTCTCCAGTTCCATTTCCTCTGCGGCCTCGGAAACCAGGGAACCGAAGTCTTCGACCTGAGTAACAGGTACGGCTTCTTCTTCCTCTTCGACTTTCTCACCAAAAAAGCTATTATACTCTTCATCACTTATCTCATAGTATTTCCTGTAACCCTCGATGATATCGTTTTCAGTGGAGACGCAGACCACCAGGCTTTTTTGAGCCTTGTTCTGCAACTCTTCAACTGCGACGGTATCCGTTGGCTCTGCCATGGATACGTGAAGGGTTTCCCCTTCGACTTTAAAAGGGAAGGCCATATATTTTTTGGCCACATCATAGGGTAGAATCTTGAGGGCCTCCGGATCCGGATCAATTTCTGATATTGATACACCTGGATAGTCGTGAACACGGCTCAGGATATTTAAGATGGTTTTCTCTTCGATGTATCCGAGTTTAAGGAGTATACTGCCGAGCCTGCCATGATGCGTTTGCTGGTACTTCAGTGCCTCATTGAGCTGACTGCTGGTGATATAGCCTTCTTTACATAGGAGCTGGCCAATCTTCATCTTGCCTGCCCCTGATTGATCCTTGACCGTGGCGACCAGGCTTGATTTCCTCGAAGAGACGGGTCTGAGAGGCACTGGACGTTTTTTTGGTGCGGGTTTAGACATGTTCGTGTTGTAATGAGTTGGTTCAGTTTATTTGTTTACGGATAGGGTGGGGTACACAATACCGCCCGGCTTCGTCATCACCGTTGCTTCAACCTCATGAACCCTTGAAGATGTTCCGGCAAGAACTCTTCGTCAGACGGCATTCTACAAGAACTTAGCTCCGCTTCGCTCCGCAATTGGTCGAGTAGTCGAGTCGTTAAGTGGTCGAGTGGTTAACCAGTTTACCATTTTCCAACTCGACCACTTGACTACTCGACTAAAGTCGTAGGAATTTCAATAAGTTGTAGAAATTCCGAGACTTTCAACTAGCGCGGGCCTGTCAAAGTCCCACTCTAATCGTTTGTTCAGTTCTTCGGCTCTCTTGTATTGTTCAAGGATTAATTTCCCTCTTTTATGTTCATCCTCAACTAACTTTTCAAAAACCTCTTCAATTATTCTCACGTAACAATCAACACAAACGTTGAATCTTTCTTCACAATCTGATATGATTCTAAATGCTGGTTTGCCGCTCCAAGGGCATAAATCACACAGCCGTTCCTCTGTTTCCATTTTTCCTTCTCCTTTGTTTCATGTTTCTCCCTTCAATCAGACCCATCTACCCAGCCTAAAATGTTATAAATTTCGAACTGTTAGAGGGGCCAAGAACATAGTCCATGTTTCTTCTGTCGTTATCGGCTTCTTTATTGCTAATCTTTAAAAAAGATCGAACCAGTCCCTGGACCAGCATCTCGGCCAGTCCCGGATTCACCTTGGGCAAGGAGATTACACCTTTTTTTCTAAAGTTTTTCTGAAATGTTCCGAAAAAAAGATTAAGGGTGTGATTCTATGACGATAAGTACATATCAGGTACATAATGTTTTAAGGGCATATGGCAAACAGCTCAAACAGCTGAGCCAGAGCAGGCGGCTGCCACACAACAAGGGTGTTGGAGAGCCGAACCGCGGAGACCGGATTAGTATCTCCGCTCAGGCAAGGCGAAAGGCTGTTATTGACAAAGTAACATCAGACATTGTCAATAGGATAATCCATGAGGGGCCCGGTGATAACATGGAACTGGAGGTCTTCAAGCAACTTGAGGATGAATACGGAAATAGCCTTTCCGTGAAAAAAGGGGATTCCGAGCTGGTCTTCAAGGTCATTGATAAAGAAAAAGGGGAGGTAACAAAAACCCTTTCTATCGACGATTCAAAATTCCTGAAAAATCGGCTGGAAGAAATCACTAAGAGCAAGGTTGACGATCAGATGATTACGTGATATGGAGGTATCTATTCATGAAGATTACTGGCAATGGTTACGAGATTACTAAGTATATCAATGAGACGACCCTGAGCCCGGACAAGGAACAGGCGGAAAAGACTTCTACGCAAGGCAATATCCCCACCGAGTCAAAAGGGGACGCCATCGTCAATCTTTCTGAGGCCTCAAAAGAGATTCAGAAAGCCAGAGAGGTCATCGAGTCTGAACCGGATATCAGATTGGAAAAGGTTCGCGTCATCCAGGAAGAGATCGAAAGGGGAGACTACGAAGTCGACGCCGAGAAGACAGCCGAAAAGATGCTGGGATATTTCATAGACGAAATGGTTTGATCCTGCTGTTCGATCCAAGATTTTCCCTATCACCCTCACCCTTCTCGCCACCGGATGAGGCGTGTCTCTAACTTCTAGTTTCCAGTAGTGCAATCCCATTCATCCCCCATTCCCTTCATAATTCCCAACACGGTAGAACCTTTTTATGGTATTATTAGTATGGTTGCCAGCCCAGACCGAACTTAGGGGCTTCGCCCCAATTGGAATGTTGGAATAGTGGACACGTAGTGAAGCTTGCGCTCATGATGGGTTAAGAGGGATGAAAACAATTAAAAAATGATTCTTTTCCGCTTCTTATTCCCAATATTCCATCATTCCATCATTCCATCATTCCCTGACTGCGTCTAGAATAGGCCAAATAAATATCTATAATCTCAACAGGTTGTAGAAATTCCGAGACGTGAATTATGGGCAGGCAAAAGGATCCTAAGCAACTTGAAAAAATGATGTCCTATATCCTTGGGCGACGACCCGACGAGTTTGGGCTGGTCCTGAACGATCAGGGGTTCGTGCGTCTGAAGGATCTGCTCAAGGCGATCTCAGAGGAACCGGGGTGGGGATATGTGCGGAAATCCCACATCCATAAGGTCCTCATGACCTCTTGTGAAAAGTCTTTTGTCCTGGAAAATGACAGGATCAAGGCCGTTTGCCGCGATGATGCCCTGAATCCTGAGGAGGAGATTGTTCCTCCTAAGCTTCTTTATCACTGCGTGCGTCGCAGGGCCTATCCTGTCGTCTGCCGTCAAGGGATCATACCGTTAGGACAACCGCCGGTCCTCCTGGCCACAACCGAGGAACTGGCACAGCGGATGGGAAAACGTCGAGACCCGGCACCTGTGTTACTGACTGTCCAGGCACAAAGGGCTTTTGAGGCAGGCCTAAGATTCTCTAAGCAGGGAGAACTCATCTATATAACTGACCATGTGCCTGCGGGCTATTTCACGGGACCACCACTGCCAAAAGAAAAGAAAAAAGAAGCCCCTAAATCCAAAAAGGAGCCGGTTGCAATACCTGAAGACCTGCCTGGCAGCTTCACCTTTGACCTGGAACGCTCCAGGGCGCTTCAGCAACAGCGACTCAAGCGAAAAGGGCTTAAAAAGGAGATTGCGTGGAAAAAGGATGTCCGCAGGTCAAAGCGCAAGAGGTAACAACGGAATGCGGAGTGCGGAATTGAAGAATTGAAGAATTGAGGGATTAAGGAATTGAGGCGGTTAATGCCTTCAACTTTAGCTCACTTTAGCTCACTTTAGCTCACTTTAGCTCACTTTAGCTCACTTTAGTTCACTTCCAACGACAAATGACGAGTCCCCAAGTTTGACACAGGGCTTGATTTTTGTGTAGATGGCAAATAGAAGCTTAGAGGCAAAGGCTTCATTAGTGACAAACTCAAAGACTGTGATAAGGCCATTCAAGGAATTGAAAAAAGAGCCGATCAAGGTAGCAGACTAACTAACTGAACGTCTCGGAATCTCTACAACCTGTTGAAGTTATAAATATTTATTGGCGCTATTGCAAGTTCGATCAGGGAATAATGGACACGAAGTAAAGCCTGCGCTCATGATGGAATATCGGACACGAAGTAAAGCCTGCGCTCATGATGTAAAAGAAAAAGAGACCAAAATCCTCTTAAACCCAACATTCCATTATTCCATTATTCCATTATTCCAATTGCGGAGCGAAGCGGAGCTGAGTTCTTTCTCCGGCATCGGGCCTGTTTATCTAGTGGGCGGCTCTCTTCGGGACCGCATCCTCAATCGTCCATCCAACGACCATGACTTTGCAGTACCCGGCAATGCCAGGGCCTTTGCAGAAAAAGTAGCGGCAAAACTTGGTGTCCGCATGATTGAGATGGGCAAGGAAGACAAGGCGGTCTATAGGGTCGTATCAGGCGACAAGGTCCTCGATTTTTCCCCCATACACGGCAAAACCATTGAGGACGAGTTGAAAAGACGCGACTTCACTGTCAACGGCCTCGGCTTTGACCTGTCTTCTGATAGCCCTCCGGGGCGTAGGCCGCTACGGGCCGGAGGCCTTATCGACCCTGTTGGGGGCCTGGAGGATATCAGGTCAAAAACCATCCGACTGATCTCAGAAGATGCGATCTTGGCCGACCCCCTGAGAATGCTCAGGGCATTTCGTCTCGCCGCTGTCTTGGGTTTTGAGATTGCACCGCAAACCTTGTCTGTCATCAAAGAGCAAGCCACACTTGTTGCCACATCGGCCGGAGAACGGATAAGGGCAGAGCTTTTTAAGATCATGGAGGCAGAGAGATCTTTTCCTTACATCGAGCAGATGTCCCAGGCAGGGCTCCTGATGAAGCTCATCCCCGAGCTTGAACCATGCCGTGATTGCCTGCTTGATGACCATGAATACGATGTTTTTCAGCATGTCATGCGCACCTATGAAGAAATCGAGATTGTTCTTAGTGACTACCCAACGCTCTGGCCCGAGTATGCCGAACCGATTGGCAGCTATCTTGAACAGGGTAATCGGAAGGCGCTCTTGAAGTGGGCTGCCTTGCTTCATGACCTTGGCAAGCCTGCGACACGCAGTGTTGATCCGACCGGAAGGTTGCGATTTCTGGCCCATGAGGAAAAAGGGGCTCATATTGCCAGAGGCCTTTGTCTGAGGCTCAGGATGTCTGGTCAGGAGCGATCCTACATAGAGTTAATCGTACAAAATCACCTTCATCCACTGCTCCTCTTTGACGCCCGTCAGAGGGGCACTCTTACTACAAGGGGCATTGTTCGCTTTGTCAGAAAACATAAGGAC
Source organism: Desulfobacterales bacterium (assembly GCA_030616475.1). Taxonomy (GTDB): domain Bacteria; phylum Desulfobacterota; class Desulfobacteria; order Desulfobacterales. The sequence continues at coordinate 5,579 of JAUWXF010000012.1, read as the reverse complement.
GATGTTATTGGGCTTTTGCTTCACAGCTTGGCAGACCGACGGGCCAAGGCCGGAAACGGCACTGAATTTGATGAGGCACTTGTGGCGTTTTTGAAGGAGATCCTTCAGAGATATTTCTCTGACCTCAAGCCCGCCATGACAGCACCGCGGCTGATTACCGGAAAAGATCTAATCGAACATTTCGGCCTCACGCCATCTGAACTTTTCGGAAAGTTGCTCCAGAAGGTGGAAGAAGCGAGATTAAACCGAGAAATCCGGACAAGGGAGGAGGCTTTTGAAGTTGTGGCCAGATTGCTTGAATTGGAGGGCGATGCCGGAATCGAACCGGCGACACCAAGCTCCGGAGGCTTGTGCTCTATCCGCTGAGCTAATCGCCCTTAAGAGAGCTATAGACTTAACAGACTACTTATTGCCTTTTTTGTCAAGGGAGATTTGAAACGGCCCCATATTTGCAATCTAACCGTTCACGGGGTGCGCGTGTTGTCATTGCGAGGAGCGGAGCGACGAAGCAATCTTTCTGAATGGAACAGGAGATTGCTTCGCTTCGCTCGCAATGACTGGCTGGATATTGGACAATGATACAGCAGACTTAGGGACCCTGCGAACAGTTACCTTGCAATATATGTGCGGTGTGATTATATTATTGACCTGCGGCATAAAAAATTTTAATAAATACGTGGGAGTATAATGTCATGACCGAAAAAGACGAAAAATTTCCGGATGCCAAAAAGATCGAAAAAGAGATCAGCCAGTTCCTGTCAGAAAAATTCGGCGGCCGCGTAAAGCTCATCTCGCCTGTCGTTCTGCCTCAGGAGGCTTCCTTTGATAAAGAAAAGGAAGAGCCTCGTACGGAAAAAGAGATCGATTTTTCCTTAAAGCCTGAAGAACTTGCCGCTTATCTTGATCAATACATCGTCAAGCAGGATGAGGCCAAGGCAATTTTGGCCACCAAGATCTGCACCCATTTCAATCGCATCAAACACACCGAATCTTCCGGCGAAGACAACAAAGGAATAGTTGGTCAAATCAAGAATAACATCCTTATGATCGGGCCTACCGGCGTGGGTAAGACTTACATGATCAAATTGATCGCCGAGAAGATCGGTGTCCCTTTTGTCAAAGGTGATGCCACAAAATTCAGCGAAACCGGCTATGTCGGAGGCGATGTGGAAGACCTGGTGCGGGACCTGGTGCGCGAAGCAGACGACGACATCGAGCGGGCCCAGCATGGCATCATCTACATCGATGAGATCGACAAAATCGCCTCCAGTACGAATCTCATTGGACACGATGTTTCCCGTACCGGCGTTCAGCGCGCTCTGCTAAAACCAATGGAAGAAACCGATGTTGACCTCAAGGTCCCTCACGATCCGATTTCGATGTTTGAGGAAATCGAACGCTACCGGAAAACCGGCAAAAGAAAAAAGAGGGTAGTCAACACCAGGAATATCCTTTTCGTCATGAGTGGCGCCTTTAACGAACTTACAGAGTTAATCAAGAAGCGGATAGTGGATCAGGGCATCGGTTTTGGGGCAACGCTCACCAGTCGGTCAGAGCGTGTCGATTACCTGAAACATACCAAGCCCGAGGATCTGATCAAGTTCGGTTTTGAGACCGAGTTCGTCGGACGGCTCCCCGTAATTTCGGTGTTTGAGCAACTCAGCGAAGACGACCTTTACGCCATCTTAAAAAATCCGAATAATCCTGTTATGGTCAGCAAAAAACTCGACTTCAAGGCCTACGATATATCTGCCAAGTTTGAAGACAAGGCGCTTCGCGCCCTGGCCCACCTTGCCTATGGGGAACAAACCGGGGCCCGTGGCCTGGTAAGCGCCATCGAGAAGGTCTTGTTGAAGCTTGAAAAGAAACTACCATCCACGGATATAAAGAAGCTGCCGGTGACAGAAGAGGTGGTAAAGGACCCCGAAGGTATGCTCCAAAAAATCATATCCACGCCTGACGATCCCAGGTGGACACAGCTCTACGAAAAGCTGGACCAGGATGAAAAGGAATCGGTCAAGCAATATGTAAAGAACAACCAGGCCGTGCTGGCTGATATATCTGAGATTGCACTCACATCTTCGCGCATAGACTTGATTGCCGATCTCTATGCCATGAGTGCGTGCGGCATAAATGCTGTGATGTCAAAGATAGGGACTTACTATGACCAAATCAAGAAAGTGGAGGCGTATTTTTACAAAACCCATGATCTGAATATTAACCTGGACGAAGATGCCATAGACGTTGTTATCTTGGAGATGCTCTCTTCTCCGACAGCACTGGGAGATTTCTACAAGCAACTGACTACCAAGTTTGAATACGGTTTTAAGCTCATCCGCGACAGGGTCGGTCAGAACACCTTTGTAATCACTAAGGAGGCCATGGAAAACCCTGAGAAATTTTTCGATAACCTGGTAAAAAAAATCTATTCCGAAACTCCCGAATCATAATTCCGGCCCTGTTGTGTCTCACAGAGTCCACATCCGGACAAGCCGGAACCAAAACAAATTTATCACGAACCCGCCTGCCACCCGCCTGCCAGAGCCACGGTCGCCGGATAACTGCAATGCCAGCACACACGGCAATGGCGGGCAGGTCGCCTGGCACGGCATACAGCTTCAATGCTAGCACCCGCCTGCCAACGCCTGAGACAGCATTGAACTTATGTGCCGGCATTTCTGGCAATGGCGGGCAGGTGCGTGGCAATGGCGGGCAGGAGCACGAAAGTACGAAGACACGAAAGTCTGAATGTTGTTTTATTTCGTGCTTTCAATCTTTCGTGTTTTGCGGCGTTCGCCTTGAGAAGAGGCGTGATTATCTTTTAGAATTTTCTGCCACAAAAGACACGAATTTCATTACTAAGGGGCAAATCATGTTTTTTCCAGATTATAGGGCCAGACGTTTGCGGCAAAGTGAGAATTTCAGGCGTATGATACGCGAGACAACGCTATCGGTTGACGACCTGATCCTGCCCCTGTTTTCCGTGGGAGGCAAGGGAGTTAAGAATCCCATCCCCTCAATGCCCGGACATTTTCAACTCTCCGTGGACAAGATTGTGAAAGAGGCCATAGTTGCCCGCGATCTGGGTATCCCGGCCGTGATGCTCTTTGGCATCCCGGACAAAAAAGACGCCCTGGCCACGTCGGCCTATGCCAAAAATGGAATCGTGCAAAAGACCGTGAGGGCACTGAAAGACAGGGTGGAAGATCTGGCGGTCATAACCGATGTATGTCTGTGTGAGTATACCGACCATGGGCACTGTGGCGTGGTGCAGGACGGTATCATAAACAACGATGCGAGTCTCGATCTTTTGGCGCGCACAGCCCTTTCCCACGCTCAGGCAGGTGCGGACATGGTAGCTCCTTCTGATATGATGGACGGTCGTGTAGCCGAAATACGCGATGCCCTGGATGAAAACGGGTTTGAATCCACACCCATCATGTCCTATGCTGCCAAATACTGCTCTGCCTTTTATTATCCTTTCCGCCAGGCAGCCGAGTCAGCCCCGAAATTCGGGGATCGCCGTACCTATCAGATGGATCCCGCCAACAGCCTGGAAGCGATTCGTGAAGTGACCATGGATGTGGAGGAAGGCGCTGATATCATTATGGTAAAACCCGCTCTCGCCTACTTGGACATCATCTGCCGGGTTAGGGAAGAAATCGATCTGCCGGTAGCGGCTTACAACGTTAGCGGCGAATTTGCCATGATCAAGGCAGCCGACAAGCTCGGATGGCTTGACGGCAGCAAGGTCATGATGGAATCCCTTATTGCCATCAAGCGGGCTGGCGCAGACATGATCCTTACCTATTTTGCAAAAGAAGCAGCAAGGGAGCTACGGCAGGATTGATGATTGACGATTGACGATTGATGGAGACTAGACTTGGATGCGGATGAATTGAAAAAGAGATCAAAGGAGTTTGCACATAGATGCGTCAAACTTGCTTTTTTTCTGCCGGAAAATGAATTGGGAAGACACGCAAGAAGGCAGCTAATCAGATGCAGGACATCAGTTGCAGCAAATTACAGAGCGAGTCTCTTGGCTCAAACAAAGGCAGTTTTTGTATCAAAGATCAGCATTGTAGTGGAAGAAGCGGATGAGTGTGAATTTTGGCTGGAATTTATCATGGATGAACAATTGATGGAAAGAAAAAGGGTTTTGCCTCTTTTTAATGAAGCACACGAACTATCATCAATTTTCATAATAACAAGAAAGACGGCCCAGGCAAGAAGATCAAAGAAGAAATAACTGTGAAAGAATCAATAGGTCTAAAGAACGACTCAAGATTTCTCAATCATCAATCACCAATCATCAATCGTCAATGAATCGATGAATGAGCACCCGCACCCATCATCAAAAATGCCTTCCCTTGAACACAAAGGCAAACAATCAAACCTACGCCTTATTGCCTGGGAGGTTACCCGCAACTGCAATCTTTCCTGTATCCATTGCCGTGCTGCTGCCACCAAAGGGCCATACCCGGATGAACTGGACACAGATGCCGGCCTTGCCCTGCTCGACCAGATCAGCGAGGTTGGCAAACCTGTGGTCATCCTTACTGGCGGAGAACCTATTCTGCGACCAGATATCTTTGAGCTTGCCCGCCACGGCACTCGAAAAGGACTTCGAATGGTCATGGCCCCTAACGGCACGCTCATCACCGAGGCAATTGCCGGAGAAATGGCTGAGGCCGGTATCCAGCGAATCAGTATCAGCTTAGACGGGGCCACAAAAGAAACGCACGACCAATTCCGGCAGGTGGATGGTGCTTTTGACGGAGCAATCCGTGGCATCGAAAGGGCCAAGCAGGCTGGCGTCGAGTTCCAGGTCAATACCACGATCACACAACAGAACCTTGAAGAGCTGCCCAAGATCCAGGAGCTTGCTGTGAAGTTGGGCGCCGTGGCTCATCACATCTTTCTGCTGGTCCCCACAGGTCGGGGGAAATACATTGTAGACCAGGAGATCTCAGCTCAGCAGTATGAACAGACCTTAAACTGGTTCTATGACCAGAGGGACAAAGTGCCGCTGCAGTTAAAGGCCACCTGCGCACCCCACTATTACAGGATTTTGAGGGAGCGAGCCCATGAGGAAGGAAAGACCGTCACATTCAAGACCCACGGGCTGGATGCCGTAACTCGCGGTTGTCTGGGCGGAACCAGCTTCTGTTTTATATCGAATACCGGCATCGTTCAGCCGTGTGGTTTTCTGGACCTCAACTGCGGCAGCGTAAAGGAGACATCTTTCGGGGTCGTCTGGAACGAGTCAGAAGTATTCAAAACCCTCAGAAACTACAACAACCTGAAAGGTAAATGCGGCAGATGCGAGTATCGGAAGGTCTGCGGGGGATGTCGTGCCCGGGCCTATGAGGCCACAGGCGACTATCTTGCCGAAGAGCCTCTCTGTCTGTACCAACCGAGAGGGACTTGAGCTTGCCTCTGAGCCTACCTGTCAAGGCCACGTCATTTAAAGAGGTAACCCATTGAAGTAACGAAGTTATTCGCGTAATCAATTTTTGGTAAATCCGAAACTCGAAGCACGAAATCCGAAACAAATACGAATGACCCAAATCCCAAAT
>JAUWXF010000328.1 GCA_030616475.1 Desulfobacterales bacterium | reverse complement strand
TTTGAATTTTTGTCATTCGATATTGTTTCGTATTTCGACCTGCCCGCCATTGCCAGAGATGCCGGCACATAAGCTGAATGCTGTCTCAGGCGTTGGCAGGCGGGTATTCGTATTTCGAATTTATTTTTGCCAGAAAAAACACGAATTCTATTACTAACGGACCTATTTAGCTCATAGCAAAAGGTAGCGAGCTATCAGTCTATAAGCCTCTTTATTCCTTCAATCAGACGCGGTTCATCCGCCTCTTCCTGCAAGACATCAAGTCGGATCAAATCAGGCTTTTCAGTCAGCAGCCCTGAAGCTCTAAGGTATTTTTGAACTTCAGTGTTGTGGCTTAATTCGTGCTCAGCGATGGTAATTCCGACCCTGTTCGCGTAGGTCAGCATCTTTTTCAGCTCCGGAATGGCTTCTTTTCCGTCCGTGTCCCAATCGTCGCCGTCAGTACCATGGAAAACATAGATATTGTAATCCCGGACCAGGTTTTCCTTTTCCACGATTTCGTTAACCAGCCGGTAAGCAGAATATATCTTTGTGCCGCCGGCAACTTCCGAGTTGTAATATGTGTAGAAGTCCGGCACTTCATTTGCCTCGGTGTCATGAAGGATAAAACGGGTTTCCACCTGCATGGCGTACTGGTACAAAAGCCAGCTATAGATCAATACATGCTGGGTCACCACAAGTGCCGTGGATTTGCCGACCATGGAGCCGGAGTAGTCTCTCAGGAAAAAGACCATGGCCTGGGACTCGTAGTCCATCTCGCGGGAGAGGATTCGGAAAATCTTGTCGTTGGGTGATACCAAGAAGCGAGTCGGATCAATATTGCCTATATCAGGCAGGTTCCCGAGGGTGATATTGGTTTCAACGATTTTTCGCAGCGTGGCTTTTTTGTCGAGAAACTGGCCAAATCCCCGATGCTTGTCGGTCAGGTCATATGTATAACGGGTGAGAGAGCGCTTTTTGCCTTTGTCTTTCAGGTTTGGTAGTTCAAATTTCTCAGTCAGAATCTTGCCCAGATCATAGGCGCTTGACTCCATTTCGTGCGGGACACCCTCTCCACCTCCAGGACCGGATCCTGATGCATCCGGAGCCCGGACCGGCTGTTCGCCGATGACTTCTCCTTTTTCACCTTCCCCTGTCCCGCCTGATTGCCCGCCTTCTTCCGGGGGCCTGAGCGCCGAATCATGGATAAATTTTTCTTCCACCGTGGTGGGGACAACTACAACCTTGTCCTTGCCCCCTTTCCCCGGCTTGATTAACCGCCCAACGTTTATTTTTTTCGGGAATCCATCTTTTTCTCGCTGCTTGTCCCGCTCCAGCAGTTCGTCTATAGAGTGAAGAGTGACGCTATAGGTACGTTGAAGTGCCGTCATGGACTGCAACGAGGAAAGATCGTTGTACGCATAGATATTATCGGAAGCGCAGGAGAATGTTTCCGTTCCGGCACTTCCACTATCCGGTGACGCGTCGGGCAGATCATGGGTACGCTCATCATACAACTCGGAAAGAATCCTCTGATCCCGCTCAGGCGTCAGGCCTCTTTCTTTGATCTTATTATAGAGCTTTAGCCGGTTAGGGTCCATATTAGCTTTTCTGGTAATAAAATCGGCGTGCGATCTTAGCTAGTGCCCATCCGGAAATGAATCTCACAACACTGGGCACTGGCGTCAGTTTCCAATTCAGAAATGAGCAATTTTTCGCAAGGTCAAGGAAATCAAGGGATTGCGCGGAGACGTACGTCGGTACGTCGCACAAGCGATCCCGCAGAT
>JAUWXF010000152.1 GCA_030616475.1 Desulfobacterales bacterium | reverse complement strand
GCCTGCCAGCGCCAGGCCCAGCATATAGCCTCAATGCCAGCATACATGGCAATGGCGGGCAGGTTTCGATATTCGAATTTGCGGCTTACGCCTTGAAAACAGTACGGGTTTCCCCGTCTCTGACAGATGGATGAAATGTATGTACTTCCGCGATATTTCATTTTGCCATTTCAAGATGCAGAATTTATGAGACGGGGCACCAGGCGCTTCATTGGAGTGAAGATGTGCCATGAAACCATCCAAGCATTATGACACCTACCGACCCTTCAGAAACCTCAAAGCCCTCCTTGAGGAAACCTCATTCCCGCTGGCCCCCCCCAGTAAAGAAGTTCCAACGGTCAGTGGATCTAAACACGGAGAGTCAAATCTTGAGGATCAAGAAAGGCTTTTTCAAGAAGCGATGGCAGGCGTTGAACCCGCCCCACGCGAGGACGCTTCGATTGAGGTGACTAAAGCCGGCCCTGTCAAGACCTCAGACGAGGATCCTGAAGCTGAGGCCCTGGCACGGTTAGAAAACCTTATCAGAGACGGAGAAGGTTTCACTGTCTCTGACACGCCAGAATATATGGAGGGGATCGGGTACGGCGTCAACCCTGATGTGGCGAAACGTCTCCACCGGGGTGATTTTTCGATTCAGGCCCACATTGATCTGCACGGGCTCGGGGTAGGACCCGCACGGGAGGCCTTTGAACAGTTTTTCAAGGAGGCCCTGTTGTCCGGAAAAAGAGCTGTCTTGGTAATACACGGCCGCGGCCTCTCTTCTCGGGAAGAGCCCGTGCTGAAAACCAAGGTCAGGGAATGGCTTACGTCCGGACGTTGGCGCAAATGGGTCATAGCCTTCACTAGCGCAAGGCCTTGTGACGGGGCCACAGGGGCCACTTATGTCTTGTTGCGGCAGCGCCCTGCCACAAAACGCTACCGGCGGCAGCACCGTAGTGCTGTGTCTCATAAGTTCTAAGTTCGATTTTGGCAATTTAATATGTTGACGAAACGCATTGTCTGTTGTGAAAATCCGAATATCGAAATCCGAAATCCCTGGCCCAGACCTGACTTACATGGGCAGCAGAATCATCCAGGTATGTCGCGCCAGGGCAGGCAGAAACAATATCAAAATCCAAATGTTCGAAATTCAAAACAAAAGCGACCAGCTACTTGCGTATTCTGTTTTGGTCATTGATATTTTTGTCATTCGAATTTGTTTCGAATTTCGATATTCGGATTTGCGGCTTACGCCTTGAAAACAGTACGGATTTCCCCGTCCTTGACAGATGGGTAAAACATATGAACTTGTGAGACATTTCATCTTGCCATTTCAGGGTGCAGGGTTTTTGAGACGGGGCACTAGAGGCTGTTTCAAAACCCTTTGACGACTCCATTTTGGCCATTTTTGCCAAATGCTGGCTGTGTGTTAAAGTGCTGGCCTTCTTAGATCATTTGTAATATAAAATCGCTTCAAGATTTAATACAACGCGGCTTCGCCGCTCAAAAAAGGAAAATTCTATATTATCAAGTTAACACCGGAGATACCCAGCGAAAACCAAAGGGGGGGGCCACGAAAAGCCGTGATGCGTGCTGTAGTCTGGCTGCAGATTCTTATCATATTGTGTTTTCTGGGGTATTCTACCTACTCCCTTTTCAAGGGTGACTTTGAGCAGGCGTTTTTGCCTTATCCCATATTGATCATATTCTATCTCCTGCTTGTGCGAAGCAAGGCCAAAGCTACTTCATCCACGGAAGATCAAGATCACAGCATCAGGTAGAACATTGGAGTATTGGAGCAATGGAGTATTGGAGTGATGGTTTTAGAGGAACATGAAAATGCTTTTCTCCGCTTTTGATACCCATTACTCCAATACTCCAGCACTCCATTTTGATGGCCCTAATGAATGGTGTCTGGAAGCTATGTGATTTCAATAGGTTGTACAATTTCCGAGACATTATGATACGCAAAGCCACTGTAAGAGATGTGAAGGCGATTCGCCGTCTCCTGAAAAAACACGCTGACCGCGGGGAACTACTACCGCGGGCCTTGAGTGACCTCTATGACGACGTGAGAGACTTTAGCGTCTTTGAGGAAAAAAGCGGCGCTTCTATTATCGGTATCTGTGCACTTCACGTATGCTGGGAAGATCTGGCAGAGATACGCTCTCTGGCTGTTTCCGAGCAATATCAAGGAGAGGGAATCGGCTCTACACTGGTCACAGCCGCCCTGGCCGAAGCCGAAGACCTTGGAATCAGGCGTGTCTTTACACTGACCTATAGGCCCGATTTTTTCAACAAATATGGATTCAAGACCGTAGACAAGGCCACGCTTCCCCAGAAAGTATGGGCAGAGTGCATCAAGTGCGTGAAGTTTCCAGACTGCGATGAAATTGCCATGCTGAAACTCCTATAGATTGTGGTAAAGGAAGGAGAAAATATGGAACAGGTTTTTGCAGAATTTCTCTAAGGTTTTCCGGCAAATGTTCCGATAATCCCACAAAGGATCACAAAGGATCAAAGGATCTTTCCCTGGCCAAAACCTCAACAAGAAATTGTGTTGGCATGGTATTCGCAAGTCTACAATTCACAGCGATCTTTGCCGGACAAAAACCTTGACACGCTAACGCGGCTATGATAAGTGCTTATAAATTTTGGTATTATCATCCATCTGTCCTGTTATCTCATTAGAGGTGAATGATTTGGCGAGTCGGCAGACAACACTTGTTATCATCCCTGAAAACACCTCCAGGGTAAAGCAGTTCAAGTTTTCAAGGACCTTTATTGCATTTGCGACTTGCTTTATTGTCCTGGGCGTCACTGCAATCTCTGTCGTAGTCTATGACTATTGCAAGTTAAAGAAGGCTCTACCGTCCATGCGTGCCCTTGAGCGCGAGGTCGCAGGCCAGCGTGCCCAGATTCAAGCCTTTGCCAAAAAGATTGGCACCCTCAAATCAGATATCATTGCCCTGCAAGAGTTTGAGAAAAAGATACGGGTCATTGCCAATGTTGAGCGGCCTGCCGACCAGGATGGCGTCTTTGGCATCGGCGGATCCATGCCGGAGGATTTGGACACCAGCCTCCCGTTGACCGAGAAGCATAACAGTTTGCTTCGGCAAATGCATGCCCATGTGGAACATCTCCATGATGCTTCAGCAGTCCAGAAGGATGCCTTTGAGGAACTTCATAAGTATTTGCAGAGCCAGAAATCTTTGCTTGCGTCAACGCCGGCTATCCGGCCGACCACCGGATGGCTTTCCTCGGGGTTTGGCCATCGAATATCCCCTTTCACCGGCCTGAAAGAGTTTCACCAGGGCATCGATATTGCCACACGCATGGGTACCCCAATTATTGCACCTGCCGACGGTACTGTCACGTTTATAGGCGCTAAAGGGGGTCTCGGCAAATGTATGGTGATCAAGCACGGATACGGTATGGTGACACGGTACGGTCATCTGAAAAAATATCTGGTAAAACCAGGCGACCGTGTCAAGCGTGGAGACAAAATCGCCCTGGTAGGAGATAGCGGGCGAAGCACGGCACCACACCTGCATTACGAAGTCCACCTGAACGGCATCCCTGTGAACCCTGTAAGGTATATCCTCAACTAGGACGTCCCGGAATCCCTACAACTCATTGACATCATAGGTCTTTTAGTGGCAATCGACCCGCCTGCCACCCGCCTGCCACCGCCAGGCACACTGGGCAGCTTCAATGCTGGCATGGGTGGCAATGGCGGGCAGGTCGCCTACCGCGGCTGCCTTTGTTAGGTCCGCGCTGGTTCGGCATTGGCGGGCAGGTTTATGCCACCGACATGGAGTGTTGGCCCGCCCTGCCCGCCCTGGCGCGACAGCCTTGGACGGATGTGTCATCCCTGTCATCCCGGTCTGGGCCAGGGGCGCGACGTCCGCGAAACAAGGTGTTGCCCTTGAAAACCAGGTCTGGGCCGGGGAGTAGTGGAGTGGTGGGTAGTAAAAAGTGTCATCGTTCCATCACTCCAGCACTCCATCACTCCAGTACTCCAATTGGGGCAAAGCCCCTTGTTTGCCCTTTAAAGTAAATTGCTGAGAGTCACGAATTCCTTGACACTTAAGGTTTCAGCCCGCCTTTGGAAATCGATCCCGGCGAGTTCCAGTGCTGCGGATACCCTCTTATCTCCGAATCCCAGATTGCTGCCCAATAGGGCATTTTTTAAGGTCTTGCGTCGCTTCCCAAAGGCTGCCTTAACTATCTGAAAAAGAAGACTCTCATACGTTGCCTGGAAAGTAACAGGGTGATGGAACTCAATACCAACCACTTGAGAATCTACCTTTGGCTTTGGAAAGAAGGCTGAGGCAGCCACTGAGACCAGGGGGTAAATCCTGGCACAATACTGAATCAATACCGATAACCTGCCGTAAGTCTTGCTCCCGGGCTTGGCCGCGAGACGCTCAGCAACCTCTTCTTGGAACATGAGAAAAGCAGCGTCAATGACCCCGCGAAAACGGATCAGGCGTATGAGCACCTGAGAAGAGATATGGAACGGAAGATTGCCGACCACCTTGAGGGATGCACCTGATCTGCCTGCAAGGGCCTCAATGTCGCACCGGAGGATGTCCCTTTCAATGATTGTCACGTTACAGGCACCTGCGGCCAGGAGCTCACTGCCAAGGATGGCGGCAATTTCTCTGTCTGGCTCTACTGCCAAGACGTGTTTCACCTTTGCGGCTAGGGGCAGGGTAAGGGCGCCGAGACCTGCACCTATTTCAAGGACTACATCATGGGGCTCAAACTGAGCCCGCCCGACAATCAATGCCGCCACATTAGGATCTGATAGGAAATGTTGTCCCATGGACTTCCGGGGCCGAATTCCCCTGATCCTGAGAAGTTCACGGGGAGATCTCATGGATGTCTTTTGAACGGGCATAATTAGATCTTCTTGATTCTTGGGCAAGACCGTGCATCTGCCGCAGGTGGAGCAAATCCGAAATACGAAGCACGAAATACGAAACAATATCAAATTACCAAAATATGAAATTCAAAACAAATTGGTCCGCCTGATGCTGATTTGAAACATTATGAAATTTGAAAATTCGGATTTGTTTCGGATTTCGATATTCGGATTTCGGATTTACTTAGTATGGCAATAAGCTTCCTGCCAGAAAACACGAATTTCACAAGTAAGCGCCTAAGAACTATGTATTCTCCGTCCTGCATAATGGGCGGCTGCGCGAAGGCCCAAATGGTGGCCTGCATCAAAGGCTGCGCCTTCAAGCAGAACCCCGAGTAATTTGCCTTGTTTGATAAGGATCTGGTGGATGGGAACATCGTCTACCTCTCCTATAGCGTGGGGGCGTGTGATTTCAACCAGGTCGAAGTATTCCGGGAGATAAATCCCTCCGCCAAATCCTTTATGAATCGTCTCGCCAGGCCTTGCGATCAGTGGTTCCGTCTTCTTATCAGAAAGTGATGTAATAAGGAAACACTCGCCATCGAGACTTTGAGTACCTAGCAAACCCACATTACCAAAACGCTTAACATCTGCAGACCTTATGAAAACCGTACCGATCACATTTTTTTGGTACCTTTCGAATACCTGCAGAAGTTGTTGTGCGTGCGGCTTATCTGAAAAGAGAAGGCAGTCCGGCATAATGCACGCAAACGGTTCATCTCCCACAAAATCTTTAGCCAGCCCGACAGCATCGGCGACGCCTCTGGGATGACTTTGCGTAAAAAAAACGATTCGGCATCGTTTTAGGTGTTTGTAAAATCGAGCATCTTTTTCAAAAGGAAGGGCAGGGGGAGTCCAGTTGCCTGTGATAAAATCTTTGAGCTGAGGTTTCTCGGGGCTTATTATGATGTAAAATTCAGAAATGCCCGCGGCCATGTACATCTCAAGGGTATATTGAATCATGGGCTTTCCCCCTACCGGCAGGAGTTCCTTTGGGGTATAAGATGTGAGGTACCTCAGGCGTCTTCCCAGCCCAGCAGCCGGGATCACGGCTTTTGTAACATTTTTGGGCATGCAATATTTCCTCTATTCGTATTCCGAATTTTTTTCCAAACTAACATATTTGCTTAAGCCATTCAACAGGCTATTGCCCAAAGAGTTGCGCAGTCAATCTTCAGTGAGGCGCCACAGGACATCTTTAGATGGAACAATTGAGGGTGGATGAAGACGAGATGGAAATGACTAATTAGTATTAAATCGCGAAGCGATTTCATAACTTGACTTTTTACGCAAAGTATGTATTAGATGATAGTTGTTATCGTTACTTTTATTTTTACCCTGTTAGAATGCTCCGTGCGGAAGCACGGGGATGGTATACAAAGTAGTATCCCGCTTATTCATATGGGGTATAATGCCTCATGTGAAATCTAACAGGGTTTACATCAAGACAGGAGGTGTAGGTCTATGAAGAGAAGGCGAAAATCGTATAGTGTGGACGCAGTTGTCAGATTCTTTCTTCAATACTACAACATTCCAACCAAACAAGACATTGAAAAACTCGGGAAAAGAATGGAACGGTTGGAAGTGGTCTTGAAGGCGAACAGAGTAGCCGGCGGGAAGGCAAAGAAAGCAGGCGCTGTGAAGGGTGCGGTAAAGAAAAAGCAGGCCAGAAGAGGTAGGGCCAAGATGACAGCGACTGAAAAGATTCTCAGTGTCATTGAGAAATCTGCCGATGGTGCTGATATTGCAGGGCTGAAGGCAAAGACCGGCTTTGAAGACAAAAAGATTCGTAACATCGTCTTCAGGCTTACCAAACAGGGGACCATCAAAAGGGCCGGACGGGGCGTCTATGCCGTGCAGTGATCCGTGGCCGGAAAAGAACTGAACAAGAAACTTTCTGACGACCGATATTGTTTTGCCTGCGGTCCTTTGAATCCCATTGGCCTCCATATGGAGGTTTGGTTCCGTGATAATAAAGCCTTCAGCAGGTTCGCCCTTGAGCGAGAATTCCAGGGGTGGAACGATATAGTGCATGGCGGTGTGGTGGCCACAATTCTAGACGAGATTATGGCCCATGCCGTAATGCATTACGTGGGCCAGGCGGTTACTACCTTACTTCAGATAACCTATCGCGCCCCTTTGCATGTGGGGGAGAAATTTGAGGTGATAGGTTATGTGGTTGAGCAAAAGAGCCGGGCAGCGGTAGCAAAAGCTGAAATCCGCATATTACACAGCAATAAGCTCATAGCCAGGGGAGAGAGCAGATTTATCCTGTTCAGATAACCAGTACTTGTTTTTGAACAGAATTGAAAGCAAGTCTTATCGAAATTCTCAGCTTCGCTACGTCCGCTCCACTTTACCCCGTCAAAAGGTGTCTGATGGACACTTGCCTTTCAACAGCCGCTCTATCACTTGAGCATGTTTTTCCGCTAAAAGACGACCTTTCCCCAAACGGCTGACTCCAAATCTGGGTTCTTGATGATGGTTTCCCGACTCCGGATAGTAGAGCCTAATGCTCAGAGATTATCTGGTTAATGCTCCCAAGAATTGGAGAAAGTGGTGAGGAACTCCTGGATTGACAAGAACCAAAAAGGAGGGTAAAAAGTCCCTATCAGACCGAGAAATATTCTCTTAGAAACTCTTAGGGATTTACAATACTTTAATAACCTTCGTTATGTTCTGAGAACTCAAAAGGGGTACGATTCAATGAATATCTGCGTAGTTGGCGTAGGATACGTTGGGCTTGTGACAGGCGCCTGTTTCTCCGGGTTTGGGCTTCGGGTTACTTGTGTGGGCAGGGATGCATCCAAAATCAGCAT
>JAUWXF010000334.1 GCA_030616475.1 Desulfobacterales bacterium | reverse complement strand
TGAGCGTTTTGAGCATTTGGATTTTGAATTTTGGTCATTGTTTCGGATTTGCGGCTCACGCCTTGAAAACAGTACGGATTTCGAAATTTCTAATCTATTATTGCCCACCCTGCGGGCTCCAGAACCCCATGCTTTCCCGAGACAAACGTTGCTTCAGGGGTCTCCACCACCATTCATTAGCCTTGTACCAGGCCACGGTCTGTTCAATTCCCTCCTGGAAGGCTACCGTCGGTTCCCAACCCAATTTGTCTTTGATTTTCTTGTTATCCAAGGCGTAGCGCAGGTCGTGTCCAGGACGGGCCGCGACAAAGCTGAGATACGACTCCTCCTTGTCAAACAGGGCCAAAAGCTCTCGCGCTACATCAATGTTTCGCTTTTCGGTCTCACCGCCCACATTGTATGCCTCGCAGGGTTCTCCCTTCTCCATTATCAGGTCAATTGCGCGGCAGGTGTCTGCAACAAAGATCCAGTCGCGGACATTTAAACCTTTTCCGTAAATCGGCACGGGCTTGTCTTCCATAAGGTTTGTTATCATGAGGGGGATGAATTTTTCCGGAAACTGAATAACCACAACCCGCCATATCTTGTGATCCATTTTGCCTTGACACACAATGCCATTTTTCCTATACTCGGCCCGCCAAAAAGCGAGTTCTTATCCATCATAGGGCGAGCGCCCTGAACTGTTTGATCCGCCGAAGGCGGAGAGTTTTCAGGGCGCCCGGAGCAAGCTATAGAAGCGTCCAAATAGGCTGCAGCGGACGAGGAAAATTTGGCCCTATGTCGGATAATTAACGTTCTCCTCAGTAACATGAGAAACGAGCAAAACATAATGGAATTTGTCAGGCATACTCTAGGATGCGCCTGCCCGGATGAAGTATTTGACCAGATCGAATACCAGGATCGTGATGGTCTTGCAAACACATACACGCGAAGTATAACCCTCGGTGAGCGGTTACTCATATATATTTGGGAAACAAATGATCCATCGCGTATCGAGGGCAACCTGCCGGCAATCTTGCTCAGTGGAAAGGATGAGAGAGATCGAAGAGGCCTGAACAGATTTCGTATCGTGATAGCAACTGATGATGTTGAGCGAATTGGCTCGATCGCACAACGGGTATTCCGAGATCTCAGCGATAAGGACAAAAAAGTACATCTCCATGTTGTTTCCATGCACGATGTTGCCAAGTTGAGATGACAGGTAGAAACGAGATAGCGGTCCGGCCTTGACCGGCCGTTGCCCAAATTCCTTTTCGCTTGGGCTAAAACGTTTTCTGACAAATCTAAGGCTCGCTCCAGGCGATGTCAAAACTCGCCCTTCGGGCTCAGACAATTGACATCGCTGGTCTTCCGCTTCCCCAAGACTTGTTACCAAAAAACGTTTTATCTTGAGACATCTTGATCTGTGGGAAACAAGGAACCACGATCCCCCGACCCGCAAGGCCACACATATTCCAGAACTCATCATCGACCCGTCATATTTACCCTGTTCAATCAAACGAAACGTATCGTCAATTCTC
>JAUWXF010000078.1 GCA_030616475.1 Desulfobacterales bacterium | reverse complement strand
TCAAAACAAAGAAATTGAGAAATTGAAGGATTGATGCGTTGGCATACTAACTAAATGCCTGAATTCCTGAATCTGTAATGTTTAGAACATTTGGACATTTGATATTCGGATTTGTTTCGAATTTCGATAGTCGGATTTCGGATTTTTGAGTTTTAACTGCTCTGAAAGAGCCTCTTTTTTCAAACTCGATTTGAAAAATGCGTAGTCCCTTAGTTGTGAAGTTCGTGTTTTTTCTGGCAGAAAATATTTAGAATACACTGTTTTTCAATACTGACAAATAATTGAGGAATTTAGGGATTCAGGGATTGAGGAATTAAAACACGGCTGATTCCGTCAATTCCTAAATTCCTCAATTCGCAATCCCTCAATTCCGGCTTGTCCGGGTTAGGGATTAGGATGCTATCCTGCTTACCCCGTGAACGGTTACAACGTTTTCGGGACGGCCTGTCACTGATCCAGAATCTCTCTTATTTTTCCAGATAGTTCTTTCACACCAAACGGTTTTTGTATGAAACCATCACAACCACGATCCAGTATCTCACTTGCCTGGCCTTCTATACTGTATCCGGTTGAAAGAAGCACTTTTATATTGGGGTTGATTTCCTTCATTGTGTCGTAGACCTCACCACCGGCCATGTCGGGCATGATCATGTCGAGGATGACCAGATCAATATCATTTTTGTTTGCTTTATAGATCTCAACGGCCTCTCTGCCACCTCTGGCCAACAACACTTTATAGCCCATTGCATCCAGCATCTCCTCGCCAACTTCAAGAATCATCTCCTCATCATCTACAACAAGAACAGTCTCTGTACCCTTCAATATCTCTTCAGGCACCTTCTTCTCTTTTGCGACAGTTTTCGCGACCTTTTTTTCCAATGCCCGCAGACAAATGGTGAAAGTGGTTCCATGCCCTTTCCTGGAATCAACGTCAATGTATCCACCATGACCCTCGATGATACCATAGGCCGAAGACAGACCAAGGCCGGTGGCACCGCCCGTCTCCTTGGTGGTAAAGAACGGCTCAAAGATGCGCTCCATGGTCTTCTCGTCCATGCCCGCTCCTGTGTCAGCGACGGTTAACATGACATAGTTGCCCGGTTTTGGATCATACAACTTGCCCTCCATATCCTTGTGGGTCACATTCCTGGTTTTCAATAACAGATCCCCTCCACCGGGCATGGCATGTGCAGCGTTCACATATAGGTTCGACAAGACCTGCTCAATCTGACCTCGATCCGCCTCTATGGCAAAAAGGTCATCGGCAAGCTCTCGATGAATCGTAATCTCCTTTCTGGTTCTGCCAAAGGCCTCAGAGGTCTCTTCTAATAGCTGGTTCAGGTTGAGGAGTTTGACCTCGTATCTTCCCTTTCCGGCATACCCAAGAAGCTGTGCGCTCAACTTCGATCCACTTTGAGCCTGCTTTTCGATGCTCTTTAGATTCTCATAATGTGGATGGGTGGCATCAATGTTGAACAGCATCAAAGATGCATTGCCCTCTATAACCGAAAGCAGGTTGTTAAAATCATTTGCAATGCCGCCTGCGAGAGCACCAATTGCCTTCATCTTCTGAGCTTGTTGAAGTTGGGCCTCAAGTTTCTTTTTTTCTTCCTCCGCTCGTTTGCGCTCTGTGGTCACTTGAAAATATACTGTGATGCCATTTTTTTGGGGATAGACTCTAACTTCATACCAGTTTTCATATGGCTTCACATCAAAGTATGTTTCGAAGGAAAGGGGAATTTTTTCATTCACCCCCGCAGTAAATCTATCTTCGAAAATTGATCCTATGCACTCCGGGAAAGCTTCGAAGAAGTTGTGCCCGAGAACCTCCCAACTTTTTCGGCCTAATAGTCGCTCCGCTGCTCTATTGAAGTAGGTGACAACGAACTGGTCATCCAGTGAGAAGAAGCCGTCACCAATACTTTCAACCATATCGAGCATGGCAATGTTCGATTGCTCCAAGGACTCCTTCGCACGCTTGCGTTCTGTAATATCTTCTACAAAACCTTCCAGATATCGAATAGATCCGTCATTATTTCGCGCAACTCGCAGATGCAAATTGCCGATAAAGACTGTTCCGTCTCTGCGAACATAATGATTTTCGAAATTGAGCAGACGTTCCTGTTTTAAGATCGTATCAACGAGCTTCTTCCACAGTTCAGGTTGGGCATCCACTTGTTTTGCTGTGTCAGTAACAGAAGCAATAACATCGGCAGGAGATTCGTAGCCAAATATTTGAGCATAAGCTTTGTTCACATTCAAGACCTTGCCTTCGACCGTGGATTGGAACATACCTATCGGTGCGTTCTCAAACAGGTCACGATATTTCGCTTCGGAGTCTCGTACCATCCCCTCCGCCCGCTGCCGCTCAAGAACCTCTTTCTCTAATTTTTTGCATCTTTGTTCCAGTTCTTCGTAAGTTGGTTTCTTAGCCATAGAACAATTCCTTTCCATCGACCTCAGCAACACAAAAGGCTCCAGGCACACGTGTCTTTGACACAATGCATGGAGCCTTTGTCAGTCCCATAAGGTCTTCCTACCAAAGCCTGTTATTTCCTAAGCGGATTTTTTGTCATTTAAGGGTCTCTTATACATTCAATGGCTGTAAATTGTCAATCTGGGTCCATTCCGGGACACAGGGCATTCAAAAAACACAAGTAACCGTTCACGGGATGGCATGCTTCTTTACACTCCGATGTCTCCAACCCTGGTTTGGGCTGTCTGGATAAGGGTGATTCTTTTGGCCAATCAGCTTGTCCAAAAGCCGAAAACATGATATCGAGTTGAAAAGATTGCTGATATTTAGGAAAAATTCTCTCTGGTCTGTGTCTCTATGGTGAAATAAGAGAACATTTGCGCCATGGACCAGAGGGCTACCGCCTGCCTTTGAGGAATGACGGTGAAGATTATCAGAGCTGCGATCATACAGTTCGATATTCGCAGGGGTGAGCTTGAATGGAATCTAGCGGTGGCCAAACAGCGCATTGCTAGCCTTGCAAAGCAGGGTGCTCGGCTCGTTTTGCTCCCGGAGATGTGGTCAACCGGTTTTGCAAATGATCGCCTGAAGGAGCTGTCTGAGACAACACCAAGGGTTCTTGAAGATTTGTCCGTGGTAGCAAAAAAGCTGCGTTTGACGGTTATTGGGTCTTTGCCTGAAAAGAGAAAGGACGGGTTCTCCAACACCGCCTATGTTGTGGACAGGGACGGATCTGTTGCAGGCATCTATCGGAAAGTTCATCTTTTTTCTCCAACCGCAGAAGACCGGTATTTTGAACCGGGCCGGAAGGCTGTGGTTTGCCAGACCTCCCTTGGTCCCATAGGTCTGATGATATGCTATGATCTGAGATTCCCGGAGCTCTGCCGGTCTCTTACGCTGGGTGGTGCGAAAATGGTGGCCGTCTTGGCCGAATGGCCGGCTGAGCGTGTGGCCCACTGGAAAGTACTTCTCAAGGCCCGGGCCATTGAAAATCAGCTTTTTGTCCTTGGGGCAAACCGATGCGGGCAAGATGGCGGCCTGGTCTATGCAGGTCATTCCCGTATCATATCCCCCTACGGGGAAGTTATGGCAAGTGCCGGAAAACGGCCAGCTACCCTTTCAGCTGCCGTCGATTTAAGTTTAGTTGAACGAACCAGAAAACAGATTCCATGTTTACAGGAGAGGATGCCTGAAGCCTATCGGAGCAGCAAATATGAATAGTATACCCAAGTCCTGTGAAAAAATCCGAATATCGAATATCGAAACCTGCCCGCCATTGCCATGTATGTAAGCATTACAGTTGCCAGGCTAGCGTGGCGCTGGCAGGCGGGTTCGAAACAAATCCGAAGTTCAAATATCAAATGTTCAAAACGATATTCACGCTCAGGCAATATTCCCATATTGCCGATTTTGTGTTTGAGTTTAGTAAATTATGTTGTTTTAGATTTTATGCTTTGGTCATTTGTATTTGTTTCGTGCTTCGGATTTCGGATTTCGGATTTTAGATGTTCAATGTTTGCTTGAGGTCGAAGGCCATGGTCATTAGTGGGTAAATTATTTGTTGTGAGATACCTATGGGTAAAAAGATCTTCCAGCGTGAAGACCTGAAAGACAAGGTACAGGCCCTCAAAAAGGCGGGCAAGAAAATCGTTTTCACCAATGGCTGCTTTGACTTTCTTCATATAGGCCATGTTCGGTATTTGAAGGCGGCCAGGGCCGAGGGGGGTGTCCTTGTGGTGGGCGTAAACTCTGACCACTCCGTTCGCAAGATCAAAGGGCCAAGACGCCCGGTTGTGCCTGAGAATGAGCGTGCCGAAGTTCTGACATCTCTGGCCTGCGTTGACTTTGTGACACTCTTTGACGAGCCGGACCCTCTGGTTACTATCCGCCTCCTGATGCCGGATGTCCTGGTCAAAGGGGCGGACTGGGAAGAGGATGCCATTGTGGGAAGAGATGTTGTAGAGGCAAAGGGTGGGCGCGTGGTTCGTATCCCGTTGACAGAGGGTGCCTCTACCAGCAGAATCATTGAGAAAATCTTGGCCAATTACAAGGGGAAAGAAGGTTGTTAGTCCGTATAGGATTTTTCGGATGTTTGGCCCAGACTCTCTGTGGGTGAAGCTCACTTTCTGAACAAGTAGAAAAGAAGTGTCAGGATAATGCTGATGATAATGCACGTAGTGACGGGAAAGTAGAATCGGAAGTTGTCTTTCTTGATCAGAATGTCTCCAGGCAGATCCCCAAGCCACGGGATCTTTGGCGTCAGGACGAATAGAATTCCGATGCTGGCTATGACAAGCCCTATGATGATGAGAGCTTTTCCGAGGCTAAACAATGGATTCATGGTGAAGATACAAATCATCAAAGATCATCTAACACACAAAGAATATGAGGATTTGCTGGCCGTGTCAAGCCATTAGAACCTTCAAAAAATAATCACGAAAAATCGAAAGCACGAAAAGGGCAGGCATTAGGAATGAATTGCAGTGACCCCTTATGAAAAAGCTATTTCAGAAAAAAGTCCAGATATTGCATCATATAGAGATAGGGCCAGGCTATTTTAGGATGGGCTTGGCCTTTCCGGAACTCGCTATGATTGCCCGACCAGGGCAGTTCGTCATGGTCAGGCTCCCTGACAGGTATATCCCTCTCCTGCGCAGACCTTTTTCTGTTCACAGCCGCCTCGTTGAAGGGGATGAGATCTGCGGGTTTGAACTGTTGTATAAAGTGGTGGGACAAGCTACCCAGGCCATGTCTGGGCTGAAGGCAGGAGACTTGTTAGACGTATTGGGCCCTTTAGGAAACGGCTTTTCTTGTCCTGATGGCATCCGCCACGTGTTTCTTGTAGCCGGTGGTGTTGGCGTGGCTTGCCTTTGCTGTCTTGCCCTTTTTCTTAAGGAGCATAAGGGGGTGAGGTCCACGGTTTTCCTGGGAGGGCGGTCGGCTGCTGATGTCCTTTGTCGAGAGGAATTCGACTCCATAGGTGCAAAGGTTCGCATCACAACAGAAGATGGCAGCCTGGGCGAAAAGGGGGTTATCACATCAATGGTTCAAAAGGCCTTCAATGTTGATGGGAAACCGGATATGATCTATGCCTGCGGCCCGACCGGGATGCTGAAGGCCGTCAGTGATATAGCTGCCACCCGTGACGTTCGATGTCAGATCTCTTTAGAGACGGCCATGGCCTGTGGTTTTGGGGTCTGCCTGGGATGTGCGGTTGAAAAGGGCGGGAGCCCCGGAGCATATCTTCATGCCTGCACAGACGGGCCGGTCTTTGATTCCCGTACCGTCGTGATAGAGGGTTCATAGAGATGGAGTACTCCGTTTTTCCTACTGTAAAGAGGGAGGCTATGCACAAAGAATACAACCCTGAATCTGTAGAATCCAAGTGGCAGGGAATCTGGCAAGACAATCACTTGTTCAGGGTAGAAGAAGACCCGGCCAAGAAAAAGTATTACTTGCTGGAGATGTTTCCGTATCCTTCAGGCAACATCCATATGGGGCATGTGCGCAATTACACGATCGGAGATGTGGTGGCTCGATACAAACGAATGCAGGGCTACAATCTGCTTCATCCTATGGGTTGGGATGCCTTTGGGATGCCGGCAGAAAATGCGGCCATAGCCCACAAGGTACACCCGGCCAAATGGACATACCAGAATATTGACACCATGCGCACCCAGCTAAAGCGCCTTGGGTTTAGCTATGACTGGGACCGGGAACTGGCTACATGCAAGCCCGAATACTACCGTTGGGAACAGTGGCTCTTTGTCAAGATGTTCGAAAGGGGGATGGTTTACAGGAAGAAAGCTTCTGTAAACTGGTGTGAAAACTGCCAGACGGTCCTGGCCAATGAGCAGGTAGAGGCGGGTTTGTGCTGGCGGTGCGGTGCGGTCGTGGTCCCAAAAGAGCTGGACCAATGGTTTTTCCGTATCACCCATTATGCCGATGACCTCCTGGAGTACTGTGACCGCCTCCCGGGGTGGCCCGACAAAGTGGTGACCATGCAAGAAAACTGGATCGGGAAGAGTCTGGGAGCTGAGATCTATTTTCCTTTGGAAAATGGCGACGGCCATATCCCGGTATTCACGACGCGTCAGGACACGGTATTTGGTGCCACCTTTATGTGCATGGCTCCCGAACACCCACTGGTTGTCAAACTTGCTGGAGGAACCGAGCAAGAAGCCGAAGTTCGGGCCTTTGTTGAGCGCATACGTGGCCAGGACAAAGCCAAGCGGACATCGGATGATTATGAAAAGGAAGGGGTTTTTGTTGGGGCGTATTGCATAAACCCTTTTAGCAAGCGCCGGATGCCCATCTTTACAGCTAACTTTGCGCTGATGGAATATGGGACCGGCGCGGTCATGGCAGTACCAGCCCATGACCAGCGAGACTTTGAGTTCGCCCGAAAATATGACCTGGACATTATTGTAGTGATTCAACCCAAGGGCGAAACATTGGACCCGCAGACCATGACCGAGGCTTATGTGGAAGAAGGGGTATTGGTTCGGTCCGGGCCCTTTGACGGGCTGGAAAATGTGAAGGCCCTTGATGCCATTGCAGACTATCTTGAAGAGAAAAAGATCGGAAAAAGGGCTGTTAACTTCAGGCTCAGGGATTGGGGTATTTCACGTCAAAGATACTGGGGGGCGCCTATCCCTATCGTCTATTGCGAAAAATGCGGGGTGGTATCGGTTCCGGAAGAAGAACTGCCCGTGATACTGCCTGAGGACGCCAAGATGCTGAAAGGGGGTAAATCCCCTTTGCCGGAACTTGAGAGCTTTGTGAAGACAATGTGTCCCAGATGCGGCCATCCTGATGCACGTCGCGAGACAGACACGATGGATACCTTTGTGGAATCGTCATGGTACTTCGAACGATATTGCAGTGCCCATAATAATCAGGGGATGTTTGACAAAAAGGCCGTGGAATACTGGATGCCCGTAGATCAGTACATCGGCGGAATTGAACATGCGATCCTCCACCTCCTTTATTCGCGCTATTTTACTCGGGTGCTCAGGGATTTTGGGCTGGTGACTTACAAGGAGCCCTTTACACGTTTGCTGACCCAGGGAATGGTCTGTAAGGAGACCATTAAATGTGCAAACCATGGGCTCTTGTTTCCTGAAGAGGTCGTGGAGAAGGACCGAAGCCGAACCTGTAAGCATTGCGGAAGCCAGGTTGAGGTTGGACGGATCGAAAAGATGTCCAAGTCAAAAAAGAACGTGGTCGATCCCAATGCCCTCGTAGAGAAATATGGGGCCGATACCCTCAGGCTTTTCTGTCTTTTTGCAGCGCCACCGGAGCGGGACCTGGACTGGAGCGATCAGGGGGTAGAAGGTGCTTATCGCTTTCTCAAGAGGGTATGGCGGCTGGTGGCAGAGCATGTGGCCCGTATTCAGAACGTGAAGCCCTTTGACGGAGGCGAAGAGCTTGCCGGAGACCTGAGAACCCTTTACAGAAAAACCCATCAGACCATCAAGCGTGTAACAAATGACATCGAGGCAAGGTATCACTTCAATACGGCAATCAGTGCTGTTATGGAGCTTGTGAATGCTATACAGGCTGTCAAGGAAGGTATCCTTTCGACGCCGGATGGCGCTTCTGTCTTGAGGCTATCCCTGGAAACTGTCATAGTCTTATTGTCGCCCATTGTGCCGCATTTAGCCGAGGAATTGTGGGAGGCCCTGGGCAACTCCGGAAGCGTGCTTGAGGCTGCCTGGCCCACATATCGTGAGGAGGCTATTGCAGAAGACGAGATCCTGATTGTTGTGCAGGTTAACGGCAAGGTGCGGAGCAGGTTCAATATTGCTGCTGATGCGCATGAAGACGCGATAAAGGCGGCTGCGCTGGCCAATGACAGGATTGTGGCACGCATTGGAGGACGGCCAGTGAAGAAGGTTATCGTGGTACAAAAGAAGCTGGTGAATGTAGTGGTGTAGAGGGATGCCTGAAGGATTGACGATTGAATATTGGCGATTGAATATTGATGATTGAATATTGATGATTGATGACTTCGTAAAAAGTCATTAAATCGACGGCAAAGTAAAAAGTTCATATGCAAGGCGTGCGAATCTTGAGGAATGAGGCGTACTTATTGTACGTCGCAATGATTTACCCTGTTAAATGGTTGTCCCATTTGTTGTGCGTGTTTCCAAGAAACCTTGCCATCCAACACCTTTTGAGATGGGTACCCTTCATTTAACAGGGCGGGGATGAAGCACAACGCCGCAGATGGACTTTTTACGAAGCCGTCAACTTTAGGCACTTTAGTTCACCCTGGCCCAGACCTGGTTTATATTCATAATAGGCTGATCCGGGCACGTAGCATCGTACACGCTTGGCAGGCTGATCTGAGCACATAGCGCCAGGGCGGGCTTTAGATCACTTTAGGCACTCGGTTATTGACCAATGACAAAGACCATGCATCCTAAGGAAATAAGGAGGGCAACAGTCGCCCTGGTTGTCTTTGCAGCCCTGGCAGGCTGCGGATATCACTTCAAGGGAACGGGCCTGACGGCGCCTGTGGGTGTACGTACGATTGCCATTACTGTATTGGAGAACCGGACTTCGGAATCAGGGATTGAGACGGTGTTTACGAACGATCTGGCCTATGAGTTTACCAGAAGCAAGATGCTTCGCGTGGTGGGGAAAGATACGGCCGATGCGGTTTTGAGCGGCACAGTTGCGTCCTTGACTGTGGATACCATTTCTCACACTGCAAGCTACTACTCTGATGAACGCCGGGTCACTATCACTCTTGATTTAGCCCTAAAACGGGCTGACGGCAAGGTCATATGGTCGGACAGGGCCTTGTCTGACAAAGAAGCCTTCAAGGTCGACTCTTCAGACAGGTTGGCAACTGAGAAGGAGAGAAGAGAGGCCATAGAAGCCATATCCGAGCGACTGGCCGAAAAAATCCATAACCGAATCCTTCAGGACTTCTAGGGTTGATGGTCTCGTAAGAAGTCTGATTTAGTGAATGTGTCATTCCCGCCTGCCGGCGCCTGAGACAGCATTCAGCTTATGTGCTAGCACCCGCCTGCCAGCGCCACGGTCGCCGGACAACTGCAATACCAGCACACACGGCAATGGCGGGCAGGTCTCTGGCAATGGCGGGCAGGTCGACCCGCGGGGAGAAATCTTATATTTTCAGCATGTTACATCGAAAAGATTTCTCCCTGGCCCAGACCGGGTTTTTCTTTCCGTGGCATTGTCCAGCTTCTGTCGCGCCAGGGCGGGCGCTTCGCTCGAAATGACAAGTTGTTGGGACTTTTTACGAAGCCGTCAAGAAAGGGCGTTTACGTGCCTGGTCAGGCGGGATATCTTTCTGGAAGCTGTCTTGCGGTGGATGGCGCCTTCTTGAGCTGCCTTATGGACAACAGGTATGGCTGCAGTTAACGCGGTCTGGGCCGCTTCCGGAGATCTTTCATTGATAGCAGCCCTGACGCGCTTAATTACGTTTTTCACCCGCGTTCGCCTTAATTTGTTGCGAAGATTCCTGACCTTGTTTTGCTTGGCCCTCTTGACAGCCGATTTGTGAATTACCAAAGTAGTTTGATCCTTTCTACCTCAAGTTATAAAATCGCTTCGCGATTTTATGTAACGCGGCTTCGCCGCTCCATAAAAGGAAATTCCTATACAATCAAGTTAGGATGGCAGAATATGTATCTTGCTCCGGCTTTGTCAAGTCTTATTTTTGTAATAGTTCAGCCCGTATTGTCATTTCGAAAGAATGTGAGAAATCTTATTCGGAAGGTATGCAGTTCCATGCTAAAAGATTTCTCCCTTTGGTCGAAATGACAGAAAAAGTAATGGTTGCTGAACTATTGCTTATTTTTTAAATTCTGGATGTTGCAGGGTGAAATCGACAGGCTTTTGTCCAAACATCTGTGCGCTTGACCTGATGAGAGCTGTTAAACGTACCCCGCTATCGTTTATCGGCTACGCAGCTCGTTTAGCGCAAAGGTTGCGCCTGACGGCTTGAAAACATTACACTTCGTGTCGGTAACCGTCAGACGAAGGACGTAACGAGCCGCGCAACCGGACGACGATACACAGGGTTCCTTTATTTTCATGTCTGAAACCGCTCGTATGACAAAGGCAGCTGGCATCGTGGGGGCGGCCACCCTGTTGAGCCGTATCTTGGGGTTTGTTCGCGATGTGATCGTTGCCTGGTTCTTCGGGGCAGGCCTGGCTGCTGATGCATTTTTTGTGGCATTCAGAATTCCTAACCTTCTGCGCAGGCTCTTTGCAGAGGGTTCGCTTACGATCTCCTTTATCCCGGTTTTTACCGAATATCTTTCAAGGAACGGCCGTGAAGAGGCCTTCAGGTTGGCCCGATCTGCTTTCTGGCTCCTTTCTTTTGTGCTGGCCGCAGTCGCTGTGGTCGGGATTCTACTCTCACCGCTCATCATAAGGGTCATTGCGCCCGGTTTTCTCTCCTCACCGGAAAAATTTGATTTAACAGTTCTGCTGACGCGGATCATGTTTCCCTACATATTTTTCATTGGCCTGGTTGCCCTATGCATGGGGATTTTGAATGCCCTGGGGCATTTTGCAGCACCTGCGTTGGCCCCGGTGCTGCTCAATCTTGCTATGATCAGCGCGGTACTCTTCCTTTCGCCAAGCCTGGAAAGACCAGCACTTGGCCTTGCCATCGGTGTGATCATGGGGGGGGTCTTGCAGTTGGGCCTTCAAATCCCCTTCCTGATCCGCAGGGGCTTTCGTCTGGCGGTCCGTGGTCCACTGTATCACCCGGCCATCAAGCGGATTGCAGTTTTGATGACACCGGCCGTGTTTGGGGCCGCGGTCTACCAGATCAACATCTTTGTTGGGACCCTCCTTGCCTCCCTGCTTCCCGAGGGTAGTGTTTCGTACCTCTATTACGCTGACAGGTTAGTACAATTTCCTCTCGGGGTGTTTGGTATTGCCCTGGCAACAGCCATCTTGCCAAGTCTATCGCGGCAGGCAGCCGTAAAGGATATGGAAGGCTTGCGGAGTTCCTTTGCATACGCGCTTAAATTGGTCTTTTTTATCACCATACCTGCTATGACAGGACTGATTGTGCTGAAGGAACCGATCGTGCGGCTGCTCTTTCAGAGAGGGGCCTTCGATGCAGCGACAACCCGCTTCACTGCTGAGGCACTTTTGTATTACGCTGTAGGGCTTTGGGCCTTTTCGGGAGTGCGCATCGTGGTCTCGACCTTTTACGCCCTTCAGGACACAAAGACCCCGGTCAAAATGGCAGTGATTTCACTTCTGGTGAACATTGTCTTGAGTATCTTGCTCATGGGACCAATGCGGCATGGCGGGCTGGCGCTTGCAACTTCGCTGGCTTCGGGTGTGAACCTGATACTCCTGATCAAGGCCTTGAAAAAGCGCCTGGGTCGGATTGGTGCTCATGATATACTTGGATCTGTACTTAAATCAACAGCGTCTGCGGCTGTGATGGGAGGCGTCATCGGTGTTGTAGCCTTGTGGGGGGTACCAAAATACGCTGGAAGCGCGTGGCATCTTGTGGTATGGGTATTGGGCAGTGTTGTATTGGGCTTGCTTCTTTACGGCGCGTGCGCTTTTCTCTTCAGGAGCCGAGAATTAGCGGCTGTGGTTGATATTGTAAAAAGGAATCTTCGTAAATGACGACTAAGCGTAAGATAGTTGTCACAACGGGTATCGTGGTCCTTTTTTCCTTTCTTTTTGTCATTGGGTTGGGTGACCGGGGTGCAGTTGATTTTTACCAACTCCATCTCAGAAAGGTTCGTTTAGATAGGTCAAACCTTGAGCTACAGAAGAAAAATCGTGCTCTTTACCGCAGCATCCAACGGCTAAAACATGACCCCGAATTTATAGAAAATATTGCAAGGAGCGAACTTGGGATGGTGGGAAAGGACGAGATGGTTTATCAATTCAGAAAGAAAAAACAACGATAGAGTATTGATAACCGGTGACAGAGGACAAACCTAAAGGTGTTTCAATGGGTGGAGATAGCAACGATGCCGCAGATATGACACCTACGGTGACACTGGCAGAGCTTTACAAGGAACAGGGTTTTCTTGACAAGGCGGCATCAGTATACAAAAAACTCCTTGTTATGGAGCCAGACCGCGCAGAGTTGAAGGAGGCGCTGGAGGCTATTGAGAAAAGGTTGGCAGTCTCAACACCACCGGCCGAGAAATCTGAGACAAAAACCATGTTGGGCCATCTGAACGGGTGGCGGAAAGTGATTCGCGAGAGGAAGAAAATGCTGGATCAAAAAGGTGAGAAAAGACGAAAAATTCTAGTCATACACGGCCCTAACCTGCATATGCTTGGCCGTCGGGAGCCGTCAGTTTACGGCACATCGACCCTGAAAGAGATAGACGAAGAGATCAAGAAGACTGCCGAAGAATGCGGCATGAGTGCTGACACGTTTCAATCAAATCACGAAGGAGACCTGATCGAAAAGATCTATGAGACCATAGATGGTTATGATCTGCTTATCATCAATCCTGCCGCTTACACACATACCAGCGTCGCCATTAGAGATGCCCTCTTGATGTTGGACATTCCGATTATTGAGGTGCACCTTTCCAACATCTATCGGCGAGAACCCTTCAGGCAAAAGTCCATGATCGCAGATGTGGTAACCGCTCAAGTCGTTGGTTTTGGAAAAGACGGCTATACCGTAGCTGTGCGAGCCGCGGCAAATATGAGTCGCCGCGCATAGCGCATGGGGCATGGGGCATGGCGAAATGCAGGTTAGTAATTCGGAAATTCGATATTCGGATTTATCAAAATACATTGACCAGAAGAAGCGGGGTGCTCTTGAGGAAATGCTGAAAAATAAAGAAAATCGGGAGGCTTCATAACTAGACATGTATGGCACATCAGAGTTCAGGAAAGGCCTGAAGATAGAAATGGAAGGAAAACCTTATGAGATAATAGATTTCTTGCATGTGAAGCCTGGCAAAGGGGGTGCATTTGTTCGGACCAAGCTCAGGAACATGCTCAATGGTCGGGTGGTCGATCGCACCTTTCGCTCAGGGGAGAAGGTCGATACACCCGACCTTAGGGAAAGGCAGATGCAGTATCTATACAAGGAAGTCGATAATTATTGCCTGATGGACAACGAGACCTATGAGCAGATCTATCTCCCAGAGGACCAAATTGGCGAAAGCACTTTGTTCATGGTTGAAAATGAGACTGTCAACGTAGTCTTTTTTAATGAGAAACCGATTGGAATTGAGCTCCCTATCTTTGTTGAACTCAGTGTCACACATACTGAGCCCGGTGTTAAAGGTGATACAGCCAGCAAGGTCACAAAACCTGCAACCTTGGAGACCGGTGCAGTTATGCCTGTGCCTATCTTCATAAACGTGGGTGACAGGATCAAGGTGGATACCCGTACCGGTACCTATGTGGAGCGGGTGAAATGAGCAACCAGGGGATATTCCATATTTGAAGTTCATTCCTTCTATTTGCTGATTGAGCAAAATCAAATTACCACCGCCAGAGGCGGTGGCTTGTTTTATTGGTCCTGAAAGGTACCCTGGTTTAGGTGCCTACAGTCCGAAGAGACAACAGGTTACAGATTCTGCAATCGACTTTGTTATGACTCAGGATGGGTGCCATGGACAAACTTGTTTGTCCGTGCCCGTTTTCGACTCGATAATGGAACCTCCAGGTATCAGAACAACTTGAAAAATGGACATGACCGGAATCATTGAAGTACTAAACCGTTTTTCTTCTTTGTTACTTCATATCGACACCTTTCACACGGACAAACAAGTTTGTCCATGGCACCACACATATTCACAACACGGTATT
>JAUWXF010000244.1 GCA_030616475.1 Desulfobacterales bacterium | reverse complement strand
CGCCTGCCAACGCCTGGGTCACACCGAGGTTACAATGCCCGCATACACGGCAATGGCGGGCAGGTCTCGCGTTTGTCGCTCCTGACACCTGACACCAAAAAGTAGGAACAAAAGAACTTATCTCTTGTGGCGCCCGCATCCTTGATAAGTGTAAACCGAGGAATGAAGGATGCCAGTCTTATCTCGTAACGATTTTTGCAATAGTAACACCGAGGTTTTCCTGATGGAGACCTCCTGGGAGGGTCGCCTGGACCAGAGGGTGCTCCTTCAAGAATGGTATGACGCTGTTACGCAGCGCGCCCGTCCCCACACCATGGATGATCCGAACCTCCCTTAAGCCTGCCAGCAGGGCATCGTTCACGAATTTGTCTACAGCCCCCAATGCCTCATCCACTTGCATTCCCCGGATATCGATTTCGGTGCGCACCTTGTCCGGGAAAGGGACAGCGACATGTGAATGGAGACCGGGGGAGGCTTTCTCCAGGCCTTTTGCCCGGGTCAGTTCCGCTTTGGGTACACGCGCCTTGAGGTTGCCACTGGCGATCAGGACGTGACCAGTCGCGTCTTCAGCAGACAGCACACTCACCACCACGCCACCACGTGTCCAGTAGACACGGTTTCCGGCTCGGATCTCGCCTGGGATTTGATCTTCCTGCCGAGATTCTCCATCAAACGAGGTGGCCTCAAGCTCCTTTCTGAGGGTCTCTTTTTCCTCCCGGATAAGGGCCCTGGCTTCATGGATGGCCTGGCGAGTGGCGCTCTTTTCCCGTACGGTTCGTATCGCCTTTTCCACGGCGGCATTAGCCTGCTTAATAATGGCGCTCGCCTCCTCGGCCGCCTTGCGGCGTAATTGCCTCGCTTCCCGCGTAAGAAAATCGTTTTTTTCCTGGTACCGTTTAGTCGATTCCTCAAGAACGAGCCTTTCGGCCTCCAGGCCCCTCTCCAATTGCTCATTCTGTTCGATCTGATCCTGGAGCTGTAAGATCAGGTCCTCTAATCGATGGGCCTGACGACCCATCAGAGATCTGGAGCGTGTGATGATGGTGCCCGTGAGTCCCATGCGCTTTGCGATCTCAAGGGCATAGCTGGAACCAGGGATATTGGGACGGAACTTATAGGTAGGGGTGAGGGTTTTGCTGTCAAAGGCCATTGAACCGTTTGCAACACCGGGCGTTTGATGGGCAAAGGCCTTCAAAGCCCCTTGATGGGTTGTAACGAGGGTCAAGACACCTCTGCTGGTAAGGACCTCTGTCACTGCCATGGCAAGGACTGCCCCTTCCTGCGGGTCCGTGCCGGTTCCAATCTCATCAATGAGCACCAGGTCTCCAGAGGCCGCTTCATCCACAATCGCCTTGATCCCCTTAAGATGGGCAGAAAAGGTTGAAAGATCCATCTCAATCGACTGGGCGTCTCCCACATGCGCAAAGATCCGCTTGAAGACAGGCACCTGTGAATCCGGATCTGCCGGGATATGAAGTCCGCAGGAGACCATCAGAGCAAGGAGCCCCACGGTCTTGAGTGCCACGGTCTTTCCGCCGGCATTGGGCCCGGTGATCACCAATGTGTTGAAACCCTCACCGACCGAAAGATCCAGAGGGACAACGGGAGATCCCGTGTCCTTCCTCAGTGCGAGCAATGGATGTCGTGCCCCCTTGATTTTAAGCAAACCATGGGTGTTAAGGGCTGGTTCGTGTTGATTCAGCTCTCTGGAGGTCAGGGCCATGGCATGAATGCAATCCAGGCAGACCAGTACTTCAAAGTTCTGTTCAAGGTCGGTGTGGTTTGCGCGGACAAGGTCGGTAAGCCGGCGAAGCACCTTTTCTATTTCGTGGCGCTCATCTGCTTCAAGGCGACGAACCTGATTATTCAGCTCAAGTGTTTCGAGTGGCTCCACAAAAACGGTTGCCCCGCTTGCCGACTGGTCGTGAAAGACCCCCTTGATCCGGTGTCGGTGGGTCTCTTTTACTGGAAGAACCCACCGTCCTTGTCTCATGGTGATCAGGCGTTCCTGGAGGACACCTGTTCGCCACAGCCTATCAAGCAGGGCCTCCAGTTCTCTTCGTAGCCGTTCACGTGCCCGGGCCATCTTGCGGCGAATGGTGGCCAGATCCCGGCTTGCCTGGTCGCGAATTTCCAGGGTCTTCAAATCAATACTCTTGCTGATTTCTTGCGCAAGTGGAGGGTTGGGGGCCAGGGGGGCTGCGACTTCTTGATAGAAAGGAAAATCTGACCGGTTTTTTGAAAAAAAACGGTGTATCCTTGCTGCCAAGTCCAGCACCTCATGAATATGGCAAAAGGCACCGGGCTCGAGATAGCTGCCCTCCACGCCTGCCAACTCGAGGTAACCACCTATATCCTGAAACTTGCCGATGGGAAAAGACTCACCCGAGTCCATGAAGGTGCGGAGTTCGGAGATCCTCGCCAGACTCTTTCCAACCAGCTCAAGGCCCGGAAGCGGTGTTAGACCCCGGATGCGCTCAGCGGCGACCGGAGAATGGGTTTTGCTTGCCAGGTCGTCAAGGACCTTGTCGAATTCTAAGGTCTGATAAAGATGATTACTCAAATCTTTGACCTAATTAGTACTTGACCGAAAACCTTGTTTTTTCGGTCAAAAATTCGAAACCCGAAGCACGAAATACGAAACAATGACAAAAATAAAAATGCTCTAATGACAAAAACATAGGATTCCCAATGTGTTAGTTTAGGTCATTTTGTCATTTGGTATTCGAATTTGTTTCGGATTTGCGGCTCACGCCTTGAAAACAGTACGGATTTCGATATTCGGGTTTTGCCTGAACATGACTTTTCGTTCAGGCACTAATTGCAGGTTGACCATCCATAATGTCTCAGGTTATAAAATCGCTACGCGATTTTATATAACGCGGCTACGCCGCTTTATAAAGAAAATTCCGTATCAATTTAGCCCATTGAAAAACCGAGCCCAACGAGCATACAGGCAATCCGATTCTAAAGCGGGTCACTGTTTGAGCGTATTAGTGAGCGTTAAGAAAGAACAGCAAAATGGCATGTTTTTTCTAAGGGTTAAATGATATCCGCCAGAACCGAGGCTATTTGCAAAGGTTGTTCCCTGTTCTTTCTTTACGCTCACTTATGTGCGAGTTTGAGCCGGTTTAGAATCGGATTGCCTGTATGCGACAATGTTTTCAAAGAACTAAAAAGTTACGAAATCCCCACAAGGAGGATCTTTTTTGGAGGAACCATGAAAGAGGAGATAAGAAGGAAAATATTGGCGGCAATCAGGTCGATTCCAAAGGGATACCTTAAAGATGCTGTTGTCAAAGAGACCATACGCTGCGTACTGTATGGATTATTGAAGGAAAAAGGGCTTCAGCCCGTGCCTGTTTTTCGTAACCCGAGGTTTGCAGAGGGTCCGGTCGATATGGTGGGTGTCAAAGAGGATCACGCCGTAGAGATCGCTTTTTGCAGCAACCCCACGATTGAATTAAAGGATATAAAGAGCCTGGAACGGGTGGCCTGTGAAAAAAAATTTGTGATCAGCTTTTCCCCGAACAAGAAAAAGGTGGAGTTGAGCACCTTCTTTCTCAAGTCGGGGATTGAGCATGTCTATATCTACGGAGATAAAAGATAATTCGTTTTGGCATCCTTCATTCCTCGGTTTACACTTATCAAGGATGCGGGCGCCAAGAGATAAGTTCTTTTGTTCCTACTTTTTGGTGTCAGGTGTCAGGTGTCAGGAGCGACAAACGCGAGACCTGCCCGCCAT
>JAUWXF010000254.1 GCA_030616475.1 Desulfobacterales bacterium | reverse complement strand
CTGTACAGCGATTCGCATGATGTCTGCATCCTTGACCTCAAGCTTGCGCATCATACCACCTCCTTCCTGCTACAAAAGTATAGCAGAAGGAGATGTCATGCGCAATTATTTATGACCGTCTGTATAATTTGACAACTTAGAATCTACTTTGACGTTGCCCTGCTGTGAATGGCTGTTGTGTTGACAAAGTTGACGGCCATGGTAAAAAAGATCAAGAAACTGTACGGACTTCAAATGGATACATCATCACAAAGAACCGGCGTTGAGGCTTTTTTTATAGGCATCCTCGAACGCTCGGAAAGAATATCGTATTATGCCCGGTCCAGGGGATGGGGCTTTATCATGACCTGGGCACACAGGATTGCCGGGCTCGTACTGGTTCTCTATATGCTTTTTCATATTTACACCCTTTCGGCCCTTTACGAACCTGCGGCGTTTGCCTCAAAGATGAAGTTTGTTGACAATTTTGTTTTCAGTTTTTTTGAATGCGCATTGGCTGTTCCGGTCATATTTCATGCCTTGAACGGGGCCAGGTTGATCCTTTATGAAGCCTATCGCATAAGGGAGGATGCAATCATGATTCGGTGGCTGTTTGTGCTAAGCGCTATCTATATCCTGACATTAGCCCTCTTTATGTTGATGGGCAATCAAGAGGTATCTCCCGGCTTCTTCTGGCTGATAGTGGCCATAGCAAGTGCTATCTCAAGCGCCATCGTGTACAAAAGGCTCTGGCACACGCAAAATGGCATGTTGTGGAAACTTCAAAGGGTGTCAGGGGCCTTGCTTCTTCCCTTGGTTTCAGGTCATATGTTTTTCATGCACCTGAACTACCGGGTAGGCCACGATGTAGATACCATACTGGCAAGGATCTCTGCCCCGGGCATAAAGGCCCTGGATGTTGCCTTTGTCAACTTAGTCTTTTTTCACGCCGGCTTCGGGCTTTACACCATCATAGGCGATTATGTGGAAGACAGCCGCATAAGGAAAGGACTTACAGTCTTGATGAGTTTTATCCTGGGTGTCTTTGCCTATGCAGGGGCCAAACTTGTTCTAAGTATATAGTCCCTCGGTTATGAAATTGGTGTTTTTTGTTGCAGACAATTTTTTGTTTGGAAAATAAATCCGAATATCGAATATCGAAATCCGTACTGTTTTCAAGGCGTAAGCCGCAAACAAATCCGAATGACAAAAAAAAATGAAATTCAAAACTATACAACCTGGAACATAGCTCTAAGCTCATAGCTCATAGCAAAACGCTAAAATACCCCCAGACTTTGAGCTTACAGCTATCAGCCAACAGTTCACACATTGGCTAAGAGCAAATGACGTTTAGAGCATTTGAACATTTGAATTTCGGAATTGTTTCGAATTTCGTGCTTCGGATTTCGAATTTAAGAATAACCGGTGAATAAATCCGAATATAACTTTTAGAACCTGTTTGGTTCCGGCTTGTGGGGGATAGGAAGATACAAAGGTGGCAAAGAAACTCCAAATCGATTCCGTACTGAGGCCCGAGGTTCTGGTGATCGGTGCTGGTGGAGCAGGCCTCAGATGCGCTGCGGAAATATGCGAGCGCCGTCCAGGCACAAGCGTCGTTGCCGTGACCAAGGTGCACAGTCCTCAAAAGTCCCATACCTCCACAGCCCAGGGGGGCATGGCCGCGGTCGCCCCGAACGATCCTGTGGACAAAATCATATACCACATGTTCGACACCTGGAAGGGCTCGGACTGTTCCTCGGATCAGAATATCATCAAAAAAGTTTGTGAGTCGGCCTGGGAGCAGGTGCTCTGGCTGGAAAGACACGGCATGCATTTTAGCCGCACCGAAGAAGGCCGTATTGCCAAGAGACCCTTTGGCGGCCATATGCTCAATTTTGGAGAAGTGAAGGCGTTTCGTGCCTGCTACGAAGCCGACCGCACAGGTAAGGGGATCATGGATACGGTGTGGGCTGAATCCCTCAAGCACGGGGTCTCGTTCCTGAATCAAAGTGTGGCAACAGAGCTACTCTTCAGGAATGGTCGCTGTATAGGGGCCGTTGTTTTTATGGAGCAAAACGGAAAATTCGTAGCTGTTCTGGCCAAGGCCACGATTATGGCTACGGGCGGGAAGACCCGTATGTATCAAGTGAGCAGCAACTGCCGCCAGAACACAGGGGATGGGCTGGCCCTCATCCTACAGGCCGGGCTTCCTGTAATGGATTTAGAGGCCGTGCAGTTCCACCCCACGGGGATTGTGGGCCCCGGGATCCTTGCCAGTGAGGCGCTGCGAGGTGAAGGCGCGATCCTGCGGAACAAGGATGGGGAGCCCTTTATGGAGCGGTACGCTCCCACGGCCAAAGACCTTGCCCCCCGGGACCTCGTTTCTCGGTGTGTCATGACGGAGATCCGTGAAGGGAGGGGGTGCATTCACCCCGATCACAAGCTCCCACATGTCTGGCTGGACCTAAGACATATCCCCGAGCATGTTCACAAAACCAGGATTCAGGAAGTTTGCGGGTTTTTCTGTAAATTTGCAGGGGTTCAGCCCCAATTTGAGCTATGTCCGGTCACCCCCACAGCCCACTATCAGATGGGAGGGGCACCGACCAACGAATTTGGAGAAGTCCAAAAGGACGCCCGGCAAATCGTGCCCGGGTTATATGCTTGCGGGGAGTTTGCCGCAGTCAGTCTGCACGGTCACAATCGGCTGGGTACAAACTCCCTGTTGGAATTGATCACAATGGGCAAGGTTGTGGGAGAAAAGGTGGCAGCCTATCTTCATGACGCGCAAGATCCCGGCGATGTCCCTCAAGACGGAGGACAGCACGTTTTTGGTCAGTTCTCGCGTTATCTTGAATCCCAGGGCAAGGAGCGTTATGCCGAGATTCGGGATGCACTTCGTGTGTTCATGACGGAAAAAGTGGGCGTATTCAGAAATGAGAAAGGCCTTGCAGAGGCCATCGAAGAACTCAAGGAACTCAAGGAAAGGACTGCCCGCATGAGATTGTCCAGCAAGTCGCTCGTTATGAACCAGGAACCCCTTCAGTTCTGGGAGCTAAATCATCTTCTGGACGTCTCCATGGTCATTGCCTACTGTGCTCTGGCCAGAAAAGAGTCGAGAGGCGCCCATTATCGGGAAGACTATCCCGAAAGAAGCCCTGAGTTTCAATATCATACCCTGGCTTATATGACAGACTACGGCAAAGTGACCCTCGGCAGACGGACCGTTGATATGAGTATCTTCGAGGCCCGAGGAGAGCACTATGAGAAGTTCGACGTCATTGAGAGAAAATACTGATATATGGCTATTAGGCGCTTAGTATAGCAACATCGACAAGAGATTGTCGATATTAAATAAGCTTTTTTATTTATTCCGGTTAAAATTCGAATATCGAAATCAGTACTGTTTTCAATGCGTGAGCCGCAAATCCGAATCATTATCGAATGACAAAAATCCTAAATTCAAAACCAAGAAATTGAGAAATTGATGGATTGAGGCGTTGGAATACTAACT
>JAUWXF010000337.1 GCA_030616475.1 Desulfobacterales bacterium | reverse complement strand
GACAAAAACAATGAAATTTCAACAAGTTCGTTTTGGTCATTTTGTCATTTGGTATTCGAATTTGTTTCGAATTTCGAGTTTCGATATTCGGATTTTGCCTGAACATGACTTTTCGTTCAGGCACTAGCCAGGGCCGTGCCTTTTTTTAGTTTTACCGCAACTGAATCAGAGGCTGGTCACCGGCTCGATACGGTCATCGTTGCGCACTTGCCCACCCTCTCCCGCTCCCGTGCAAGCCGATTGATTCGTGCCGGTCACATCACAGTCAATGGTCTCATCAA
The DNA here is from genome assembly GCA_030616475.1 of Desulfobacterales bacterium. GTDB lineage: Bacteria > Desulfobacterota > Desulfobacteria > Desulfobacterales. The sequence goes on along the minus strand of JAUWXF010000337.1, from coordinate 1,120 downwards.
GAAACCCGGATATCTAACCAGGCCGGGCGATGTTGTCCGATCTGAAATCCCTTCCCCAGAGCGCATCACATGCAGGCCTGAGGCAATTCCTCTTTCTATTCTGTATGAAGACAGGGACGTGATCGTTTTGAACAAACCTCCCGGCCTTGTGGTTCATCCTGGGGCCGGACACAAGAGTAGGACCCTTGTGAATGCGTTGCTCTTTCACTGTCCGGATCTTGAAGGCATTGGCGGCGGGATTCGCCCAGGCATTGTCCATCGTCTTGATAAGGACACCTCTGGCGCCCTGGTGGTAGCAAAAAACGACATGGCCCACGAGAGCCTAAGCCACCAATTTAAGAAGCGCCAGGTGCAGAAACGATACCTAGCCCTGGTTTATGGGAACATGAAGACATCGGCAGGGGTGATCGACCTTCCTATAGGGCGTCATCCAACAGATCGAAAAAAAATGTCCACAGAGAGCCGTCGGAGTCGGTCCACCAAGACCCGGTGGAAGATCAAAGAAGCCTTTTTCGGTGTGACCCTCCTTGAAATCGATTTGAAGACCGGGCGGACCCACCAGGTTCGTGTCCACTGCGCGGCCATGGGCCATCCAGTAGTTGGAGACGCCACATACGGGAGAAAAAGAGGATGGAAAGATTTTCCCTCCAGGCAAACGCAAAAGGTCGTTGGAACCGTACGCCGGCAAATGCTCCATGCCTGGCAGCTTACATTCTTGCATCCCCGCACGGAGCAATCGATGAGTTTTGAGTCCCCTGTTGCCAAGGACATGGCCTCTGTGTTGAACGCCCTGCGCACCATCCGGTAATCAGCAGGCGTGCCACTCACAACCTGCTAGTGCCCCGTCTCATAAATTCTGTATCCTAAACTGGCAAAATGAAATACCGCCAACATGGTTATATTTAATCCACTTATCAAAGACGGGGAAAATCGAAACTGGAATACCCGCCTGCCAACGCCTGAGACAGCATTCAGCTTATGTGCCGGCATCTCTGGCAATGGCGGGCAGGTCGAAATTCGAAACAAATTCGAATGACCGAAATTCAAATTTCCAAAATACTATAAAAGAAAGGTAGTTATCCGCATTTGTTTTGAATTTTTGACATTTGGATTTTGATAT
>JAUWXF010000116.1 GCA_030616475.1 Desulfobacterales bacterium | reverse complement strand
TTTGACCTGATCTTGAGCTTCAAAACCCCTCATTTTGGTATCGCCAATTGGGGCGGAGACCCTGGGTTCTTTCTCTGAGTCATGCCATCTGAGCCGTGGCCACGGTATACAGACTCTATTATTTTACGTTTTTAACCTCTACACCGGCCTGTACAAGGACGCAATTGGGAGAATTACGCATTTTAGGTTTGGGAATACCTGATTCTTACACAGGAGAATTACTGAATCTAAGGGGACTGTCGACGCTGAGTTGGCCCGTGGCTGTGCGGTCAGGTTCAAGATAGCTCCTTTTCTCTGAAGCAAAGTTTCCTCATGTTTGATAGGACAACGAGGTCACTTGACAATTGCTGTGACGCGCAGTACAATAACTGTAACGTTCGTTGTGACAAGCACGAAAGAAAAGCGCAGGCTGTGACGGTCGAGGAAACGAGCTGCCATTGTCCGAGTCACGTTTAACGACCATAGAGGAGGAATTATCTCATGTGCGTGGCAGTACCGATGAAAGTGGTTGAAGTTGACGGGGACAAGATCCGCGCCGAACTGGGGGGTATCACGAAAGAGGCCCGGCTGGACATTGTGGACGAAAGGCCGGAGGTTGGAGACTATGTGATCATTCATGCCGGTTTTGCTCTTCATAGGATTGATCCCGAGGAAGCCCGGATTACCATGGAGCTTTGGAAGGAGATGGGGGTAATCGATGAAATACCTGAGTGAATACAGGGATGGCTCGGTGGCTTTCAAGATGGTAGACCGTATTAAGGCCACGTCCAAAAAGCCGGTCCGGTTCATGGAAGTTTGCGGCACCCACACGACCTCTATGTTCAAACACGGTATCCGTGAGGTACTGCCTGAACACGTCGCTATGATCTCGGGCCCGGGTTGTCCTGTGTGCGTTACGGCCACCCGTGATATCGATAAAGCACTCAAACTCGCACGAATACCGGGTGTGATTGTGACGACCTTCGGGGATATGATTCGGGTGCCTGGGTCTAAGTCGTCATTGCAAAATGAAAAGAGCCTCGGTGCTGACGTGCGCATGGTTTATTCGACCATGGATGCCCTTGAGGTGGCCCGGCAAAACCCTAAGAAAAAAGTGGTATTTCTTGGAGTGGGATTTGAAACAACCGCCCCCACCATTGCCGCTGCCGTGCTGGCGGCCGAAGTCGAAGGTATCAACAACTTTTCAGTCCTCTCGTCCCACAAACTCCTTCCACCTGCCATGGATGCCCTGCTTTCGAGCGGGGAGCTGGATGTGAGCGGGTTTATCTGCCCTGGGCATGTGAGTACGGTGATTGGAACGGCCTCCTATGAGCTGGTGGCCGCTAAATATCATACCCCGTGTGTGGTTGTGGGCTTTGAACCCCTCGACATCTTGCAGGGTATCTACATGTTGGTGAGCCAGATAGAGGTGGGCGAAGCCCGAGTGGAAATCCAATACCGACGGGCGGTAGCACCTGAGGGAAACCCCAATGCCCTTAAAACCCTCTACGGTGTTTTTGAGCCTTGTAACGCACCGTGGCGGGGTCTTGGGGTGATTCCGAAGAGTGGTCTTGCCCTGCGAGAGGCCTATCGGAGCTTTGATGCGGATGCGCTGTTCGACCTGGAGGTGCCGGATTCCCCTGAGCCGCCCGGGTGTAAATGCGGCGACATCCTCCGTGGCGTCAAGACACCCATCGAATGCAAGCTCTTCCAACATGTTTGCACCCCTGAAAATCCCGTAGGTCCTTGCATGGTATCCAGTGAGGGGACCTGTGCTGCCCATTACAAATACAGCCAGTTGTAAATCGTGAGCGTTGATAAAACTCGAACCACCTTTCATCAAATCCCCTCTTTGGTGGTGCCAGTGAAGATCTACAGAAAAGGGGGTGATCATGGGGTACAAAGTCACAGTAGCTTATTATTCTACTGAAAAGGGCGTAACACAGCAACAAACAGGAGCGCCTACCGTTTATCATGGCAAGGCTTTCAGAATTCCTAGGCAGTTATTTAGCGAAGATGGAGACGTTGATTTTGAAAAAGAGATAGGGGAACTCGTAGCGGAACTAGAGGAAAAGGGCTCAGAGCCGGTCTTAGACGGGGCGACGGTTGAGCGTTACGAGACTTGGGACATAGAAACCGGGGACGTGTGGGTTATGTATCGACTGCCATGTAAAGGGAAAGGCAAGGGGGTGACGCTATGAACACAGAGGGTCTATTTCCTGTGGAATTTTCAGGGGACGGTGCGTGGGTCATGAAGGGGATTAAGCAGTACGGCATTGAAAAAGGAGGCAAAGGATGACGTTTAAGGCGCAAGACTTCAAGAAGAAGATGGGTGATTGTCCAAGACATGGCGAGCAGGTTTTGTGGTTGGCCTGTGAGCACGTGGCAAAAGGGCAGCCAGATGAGATATGGTTGGGCCCTAATCGTATTGCTATCTGCCCGGCGTGTTCTATGCTCCCCGTACCTTCGCTTGAGGAAGAGCTTCTTGTCGCGTGCGAAGCATGCATTAAGGGCAAGATCAAGAATTTTTTGGCAAGACTCCCCAAAGATGCCAGCATCCATGACTTTGTGAAGGGCCTAGATGTATACGAAGAAGAAATAATGAACGCCTAAGCATGGCCAGGGAATAGGACTTTCACATGGTTACATACAAAAGGGTCTATGTGGGCAGTCAGTGTAACAATAGCTGCCTTTACTGTAATGAGAGAAATAGGCCCGATAATCCAGAGCTGTCGGAGACAGTGGCCCGGATGGTCCATAATGGCGGCGTGGACAGCATAGAACTCTACGGGGGAGAGCCCACCTTAAGGAGGGATTTCTTCAGTATCTTGGATGCTGCTCGGAATCAGGGTTTTAAAAGGATCAAGCTTGTGACCAACGCCAGGGCGTTTGCGGATATCAAGGCCGGCGTCAAAACTGTAGAGTCCGGATGTTACCTCTTTGAAATAAAGGTTCACCACCATCAGCCCGGTATCCACGATTATATTACTCAGGCAAGTGGGAGTTTACAACAAACAGTTGAAGGTATACAAAACCTGCGCGGCATAGACACCCTTTATCAAGCACCTTTCAGCGCCTTTATCAGCTTAAGAATATCTATATCAAGGTACAATTATGAAGATATTGGCCGCGTCGCGTTGGCCTTCATTCCCTATGAAATAGATCGTATCATCCTCTCCTATGACGATAGTGGACTAGAGATGTCCAAGGCGCTGCCGCATATTCAGAATGCCATCAGCGCTACTATCCTGAACAGAGTATGGATCCTGACACAAGGAATTCCTCTCTGCGCCATGACGGGCATAGAACACCACGTGTCAGAAATATATGGTACACCATACGGTGAGTACAAGAAATCCGAGAATTGTAAGAAATGCGTCTATGATGAGGTCTGTCCGGGCATGGACATGCGCTATTTGGATAACTTTGGTTTCAATCAACTAAGGCCCGTTCCAGAGAGCACCCATATAAGGGATATTAAAACACTGCGCAATGAACAAGATTAAAGTAGCCTTAATTTCATTCAACTGGTCCAACCATTTTTCCTTGACTAATGGATATCTTAAAGCGTACGCAGAAAAAGATAAGTCTATTTCCAGTCGTGCCCTCATTCAGATCGTGGATTTTGACGAAGAAAACCACGATGTGCGACAAGCCCTCTGCTACTTATATAAGGAAAGGCCGGATATCGTGGGGTTTTCCTGTTACTGCTGGAACATCGTTAAGATTCTGGATCTTTCCAGATCGTTGAAGCAGCTTTTCCCAGAGACTAAGATCATTCTTGGCGGTCCTGAGGTTGGACCCGTAGCAGAGAAATACATGATGGAGAATCCGGCGGTGGACGTAATAGTCAGGGGAGAAGGAGAGGTTACCTTTCAGCAATTGCTGCGATCGTACTTGGGGATGGGCGGTTCACTGTCGTCCATAAAGGGGATTACCTATCGAGAGAATGGCAGGATTTTGAGCACCGAAGAAAGGCCGCTTCTAGACGATTTGGGCGATATCCCATCGCCTTACTTGACTGGCATCCTGACATCCAGAGATGAGGTGACTTATCTCGAGACGTTCCGCGGATGCCCCTATCAGTGTGCCTTTTGCTTTGAAGGAAAGAATTTCCCCAAGCTTAGATTTTTCCCTGAGGAGCGAGTAAAGGAAGAAATCGAATTGATCATGAGCAATCCCGATATCCACAGTTTTCACATCGTCGATTCCGTGTTTAACCTGAAGAAAGACAGGCTCAGAAGATTGGCCCGGATGTTCTCTAATGCCAATAAATTTGGTGCCGGCTTGAGGACGGTGGAGGTGATGGCAGAGCTGATTGATGAAGAAGCGATTGAGCTATTGAAAGAGGCAAATGTTTTGAGCGTAGAAACCGGCCCGCAGACTGTCAACACAAAGACCCTAAAGAATGTTAACCGTTACTACCGAAAGGAAAAGTTCAACCGGGGCATAAAACTGTTGATAGACGGGGGCATCGAGGTGCTGACCGATCTGATTATCGGGCTTCCGGGGGATAATTTCCTCAAATTTTGGAGATCAGTCAAGGCCATGATGCAACTCAAACCAACAACCATCATCTTCAGCATCCTGCATGTCCTACCAGGGACCGAGCTTTACACAAACGCCGATAAGTTTGGCTTGGAGTTCGATGACAAAGCACCCCATCTGGTATTGAAAAACGATACGTTTGCCTACGATGAAATAGACAAGGCGGTGGTGATGGCGGCCAGTGTGCAGAAGGAGTATAACCTGAAACTACCGTAGCACGCTGTTGATAAACGGTGCCTAAAGGCCTTCTATTTTCAAAACCTCCATCGGTATGGCGGGACACATAGATTTTTCCATAATCCTTAGTTTTTGCTTGTTGATTTAGACACGGCATTGGCAATCACGGCCTGACCCAAAGAGATTCCCCCGTCGTTAGTGGGCACCTTAGAATGGGTATAAACTTTAAAATCTTTATCATGTAACCTTCTGGTGAGGCCCTCCAGCAGAAAGGCATTTTGAAAGACTCCCCCACTCAAGGTAACCGTGTTCAGCCCTCTCTTTTCCCTGATTCTAAGACATATCTCACGTAACATGTCTAATAAGGTATAGTGAAACTTGGCGCTGATTCTCCCGTGAGACAATCCCTTTTTCAGATCTCTTACCACCCCTTTAATGATAGGTTCATGCTTGAAGATCCAGTCAGGGTCATCTTCGCTGATCTCATAAGGGTAGAAAGAATCCCCATTCTCCTCAATCGCCATCTCCAATTCCATAGCAGCCTGTCCTTCATACTTAACCCTGTGTCTCAGACCAATCAGTGCAGCAATGCCATCAAAAAGCCTCCCCAAGCTCGATGTTAACGGCGAGTTGATACCATTTTCCATCATCTTGAGGATGACTTTGACTTTGTTTTTATCCAACGACTTCAAAAAATCTAGATCAAGGTCCATGAGTTCACGGTGGTAGGTGTGATAAAGATAACTAAGAGCCATGCGCCACGGCTCCTTTATAGCAGCAGTCCCCCCGGGCATGGGTACATAATCAAAGTGGCACACCCTTTCGAAATCGTGCAGATTACAGAGCAAAACCTCTCCGCCCCAAATCCTGCCATCCAGACCATAGCCGGTGCCGTCCAAGGACAATCCTATAACCGTTTCATCCACCCCATTCTCCGCCATGCAGCTCGCAATGTGGGCATGATGATGTTGAACCCCGATTAGTCGGATATCCTTTTGCTCCAAGGCAAAATGGGTACTGTGGTATCCTGGATGAAGATCATAGGCAATAACTGTAGGATTTATCCCCAGAATCCGCTTGAGGTGCTTCGCAGTCAATTTCAGGAAATCTGAGGTCTCTAAGTTTTCTACGTCGCCTATGTGTTGGCTTAGAAATGCACAATGCCCCTTGGTCAGGCATATGGTATTCTTTAAATCTGCCCCACAGGCCAAAATAGGTTCCACCTCCCACTTAAGAAATATGGGAACAGGGACGTAACCGCGTGATCTTCGTATCTGTCTGGGGACACCGTCGACAACCCTTAAGACAGAATCATCACTCCTCAAACATATCTCTCTATTGTGTATGAGAAAATAGTCCGCAATGGATGAAAGCCTGTCAAAGGCATCGTGGTTATCGATGACAATGGGCTCCTCAGTCATGTTGCCACTTGTCATAACCAGTGCCAGAAAATCTCCCTGAAAGATTAGATAGTGAAGCGGGGTATAAGGGAGCATCACCCCAACGTTCTTGTTTCTCGGGGATATCTCTTGAGAGAGTTCGTGTCCTTCCTTCTTCCTTAACAATACGATGGGCCTTCTTGATGATGTGAGAAGCCTCTCTTCGTCCCCGGTTACATAGGCGTATCTCTTAGTCGACTCAATGTCTCTAGACATGATGGCAAAAGGTTTCTCTTCTCTACCCTTCCTTCGCCGTAAGAGCGCTGTCGCCTGGTCACGGGTCGCATCCACTGCGAGGTGAAATCCGCCCAAGCCTTTAATGGCTAGTATATGACCCTCTTTGAGAAGCTTGACGGTCTCCTTAATTGGGTCATCGCAAGGTATTAAATCTCTCTTATGATCGTATAAACTGACCCCGGGGCCACAATCCCAGCACGCATTGGGTTGGGCATGGAATCTCCTATTAAAAGGATCATGGTACTCTTCATCGCAAGCCCCGCACATCTTAAAGACCTGCATGGTGGTCTTGTCCCGATCATAGGGGATGTCTTTAATGATTGTATACCTGGGTCCACAGTTGGTGCAGTTGATGAAAGGGTATCTATAGCGCCTGTCTGACGGATCGAGTAATTCACGCAGACAGTCATCACAAATGCTCATATCAGGGGAGATCAGCGCGGAGCGTTCTGTATCCGCCATACTCATTTCAATGGTAAAATCTTCATATGACTTTAAGGGGAGGTAAAGAGTCTCCACACTTGTGATCTCGGCCAAGGGAGGTTTCTTCATCTCTATATCTTCAAGGAAATTCTCTATGGCAGATGGATTTCCCTCCACCTCGATATCCACTCCAAAGGCGGTATTGGCCACATATCCTTTGAGCCCGCTTTTGCGGGCCAATTGGTATATAAATGGCCTGAAGCCCACACCCTGCACAATCCCCTGGATAGTGGCCTTGGCCCTGCTTTGTTTCTCGTCTCCTACGAGGACGTACGAACCATGTCCCTTAGCCATTGGTACCACCCAATAAGACCTTCTTGGGTCTTACATGAAATTTCAAAGATAGTAAGGTCTGGATTGATCTTGAGGGATGATTCTTTGATCTTATTGATGCTACAGTCTACATAAGGTAGCAAATCTATCTTGTTGATCAGTAACACGCTCGATTCACGAAACATGAGTGGATACTTCAAGGGCTTGTCATCCCCCTCGGAAACACTCAGGATCATAACCTTATGATCCTCTCCCATGACGAATTCGGCAGGACATACCAGGTTACCCACATTTTCTACGATCAAAAGATCAAGGGACTTGAGATCAAGGTGACTGAAAGCCCCCCGAATCATGTTTCCATCCAGGTGACAGGCCCCGTCGGTATTGATCTGAACGGTGGCGACTCCTTTCTTTGAGAGCCGCGCGGCATCTATGGAGGACTGTATATCACCTTCTATAATTCCTATCTGCATCTCACCATTGAGTGTGTCTACGGTACGCTCAAGAAGCGATGTCTTGCCTGCTCCCGGCGCGCTCATAAGGTTCAGGACAAAAACCCTGTTTTCATTAAATATCCTTCGGTTCTCTGCTGCGATACGTTCATTGGCCTCCAGGATATCTCTCACCACTGGTATTTTCAAGATGTCCACCCCCTTTTAGTACAGCATTTCATAAATAGCTTTACAATGAATGATGTCATTGCGAGCGTAGCGAAGCAATCTCATTGAGAACGAGATTGCCACGCCCTTTGGGCTCGCAATGACGGTGTAAAACATTTTAGTGCGTTTGTATTAGTCACCTTCAATCTGTTCGACATAAAGCTCTCTGCCAGTGATCAGTTCTGTGTTGAAACTCGAACAGGCAGGGCAAACGAATGAAGCATCACGAGTCTCAAAAAACTCCCAGCAATTTAGGCATTTTAGTTTAATAGGGACCACATCTATTTCAAGACCTGCCCCGTCTGCCGGAGTATCTTTGGTCAGAAGTTCAAAACAGAAGGTGAGGGACGAAGGCTCGACCGCCGTGAGCTCTCCTATCCTTAATTTGACCAGCCTTACTTTAGAAATCGAATGCTTCCTGGCCTCCTCAAGAACTATCTGCAGCAAACCTTGCGTAATGGATAACTCATGCATAAATGGTGTGTGTTAATGGGGTTCATTTCATATTCTATGCCAGGTGCTCGGAGAAGATCCAAGACCACACCTCACTAGTACATTGCTTCATAAATTCTGCATTTCAAAATGGCAATTTGAAATAATACTGTATTTCATCCATTTTGCACCAGCATTGAAATCCGAAATTCGAATATCGAAGCACGAAACAAATTCAAATGACAAAAATCTCAATGACAAAAACGGAAAGGGACACCACCAGACCGCATTTGTTTTGAATTTCGAACATTTGGATTTTGATATTGTTTCGGATTTCGGATTTCGATATTCGTATTTTCGCAACGGTTGATACGTTTCGTCAACATGTTAAATTGCCAAAATCGAACATAGAACTTTCGAGACACTGCACTAGTTGTTTATAAACTGCATTGTCCACGGTAGCAATTGTGAGAATTACCGATTTTCGGTTCGAAAATAACTGATTGACGCACCGGAAAACCACTGATCTGACGGGTGAGTCCGACAAACCTGGTCATCTTCCCTTTTTATTGTCCTGACACTTGGTTGGTCTGTTTAAAATCTTGTATTTCGCAGACAGGGTCTTTTGTGAAGGATAACCTTTGGCCAGGCTATCGATCTTTAGTGGTTGGTGGATATGTTAGTGTCACATGCTGAGTCAACACCTTCGCACTACTATTCTTTTAGCACACAAGGACAAATTACGCAGGTTTTTTTGACTGGATTGTTGAAATATTACAAACAACCTCAACAGATGCGGGGAAGTTGTTCTCCTGTAAGCATATCCACGATTCGGGTCCCGCCGATAGGTGTTTTCATAAAGACCTTGGCTGGAGAATCGGCAACGACTTTCCCTATGATACTGGCGTCTTTTCCGTATTCGTTCGCTTTCATTGTCGCCAATACCTTTTCAGCGTGGTCCGGTGCCACAAAGGCTAGGAGCTTTCCTTCATTGGCGACATAGAGGGGATCGAAGCCCAGGAGTTCGCATATTCCTGAAACTTCTTCTCGGATGGGAACAGCCTCCTCGTAGATCTTTATTCCCACCTTGGACTGGACGGCGATCTCGTTCAGCGAGGTTCCGATCCCGCCTCGGGTCGGATCCCGCAAGGCATGAATCTGGTCGCTTGCAGCAATCATTTCGCATACCAGGTGGTTTAGGGGCGCCGTATCGCTTTGAATCGGGGACTCAAAGGCCATCCCTTCTCTTTGGGTCAAGATAGTAATACCGTGGTCGGCAATGGTGCCGCTGATGATAACCTTGTCGCCAGGACTGGCGTTATGCCCGGAAATATTTGTCCCCTCGGGGATGGGTCCAACCCCGGAGGTGTTGATAAATATCTTGTCTGCTGCGCCGTTCGGCACCACCTTGGTGTCGCCAGTGACAATCAGGACATCGGCCTTTGTTGCCGCTTCTTTCATCGCTTTGAGTATCTTTTTCAGCTCAGCTGTGGAAAAACCCTCCTCGATGATCAGTCCCACGCTCAGATAAAGGGGGGTTGCCCCGCACATGGCAAGATCATTTACCGTGCCGTTGACGGCAAGGTCTCCAATGTTTCCACCCGGGAAGAAGATCGGATCGACCACATAGGTGTCAGTGGAAAAGGCGAGCCGCTTTCCTTCAATATCAAAGATGGCGCCGTCGTTAAGCTCCGCAAGGATCGGGTTTTCGAACTCGGGGACCAAAAGATCAGCAATCAGGCTATGAGATGCCTTTCCTCCACTTCCGTGATCCAGAAGAATCTTATCAATGCTCATGGTTAAGTCGGTTGTAGTCTATTTTTCTCAGATGTTTTCTGGTGTCACAATTGAACGTCTCGGAAATCCTACAACTGGTTGTAATCATATATTCTTCACTGGTAATTTTCTGTGCCATTCCCGGAGTCCACGAAAGCCTCCTCTTGTAAACCGCTCAAAACTCACAGAAAGGAGGCTCCCGATGGACCATGTTAGAAGCTTAACGCACACGGTGTGGGATTGCAAGGACCATCTTGTCTGGATTCCGAAATCTCAGACAAAGGTCCTACGCATTTTTCAAATCGAGTTTGAAAAAAGAGGCTCTTTCAGAGCAGTTAAAACTCAAAAATCCGAATATCGAAATTCGAAACAAATCCGAATATCAAATGTCCAAATGTTCTAAACATTACAGATTCAGGAATTCAGGCATTTAGTTAGTATGCCAACGCGTCAATCCTTCAATTTCTCAATTTCTTTGTTTTGAATTTC
>JAUWXF010000178.1 GCA_030616475.1 Desulfobacterales bacterium | reverse complement strand
TGTCAGGTGTCAGGACATATGAAGGTGTCAGGGACAATCAGGTTTCAGCACTGCCGTTTTACTTTCCTGACACCTGAACACTGACACCTGAAACCTACATGTGCCCTGAAACCTGAAACCTGAAACCTGAAACCAAAACGTGATAAAGATTTAAGTTCATATAAGAATTAATCTAAGTACGAATTTATTAAGCGAACGATGAGAGTTAAGTTGCACTTAGATTCAAACGCTCCGGGGTTTTGAGGGACAAGATTAACGGGGATAGGCAGGTTTGATTTTCCAATTCCTTCGAGGAGGTTTTGATGTCAAGGGTAACCGTTCACACTGACAATTACGCCATATTGACGCACTATGCGTCATATTGGCGCATTAGGATTAAGCCGTCGAAATAAAACATAAACAGCTAAAACCATACAGAACGATGCGCCATTTTGGCATCTCGCTTGAACCTTTCCTCTTTCTTCAATTGTCATTCCCATCATCCAAAATGTTCGTGGGTGCTCCTGGTTCCTAACCAGTTGGAACTATACCAAGTTAGTTCGCTCCGCTCACAATTGGAGTATTGGAGTATTGGAGTGCTGGGGTACTGGAGTGCTGGGCAGTGATGGGCATAGAGGAACAAAAAATAACTTTTGGGCGCAAGCTTCACTTCGTGTCCGCTTTTACAATCCAGTACTCCAGTACTCCCTGGCCCAGACCTGTTTTCAAGGGCAACTGCTTGTTTCGCGGACGTCGCGCCCCTGGCCCAGACCGGGTTTGCTTTGCATCAGCATTTTCGATTCGCTGTCGCACCAGGGCGGGCAGGGCGGGCCAATACTCCATCACTCCATGTGGATGGCATACAACGAGCACAACGACAAGATATGTAAGTTCAATAGGTTGTAGAATTTCCGAGACGTTTAATTACTTCTACGCACCATTACGGCATGATTCCTGCATGTTACGAGAGACGAGAGACGAGAGAGTGTGGCAATGTACCGACGTACAGGGAAAATGCACGATGGAGTGAGGCTGTTATGAAACCGAAGCCAAATCCCGTTCACAAATCAGGTAACAGGAACCTCTATTGCCCTTACTACGAAAGGTGTCTGGATCATGCGGTCGAATCTCGCTGGCGTTACTGGAATTGTTGTGAGTGCCTCTACAAATCGAAGCAAGAACCAATTATCGGAATCCAGACAGTAAGTGATCCAAACGTTTACTACGAATTGCCAGCAAAGATATACGCAGAAGTCTGGTAAAGATTCAGTTGAAGGCCTCAAGAATTTAGGAACGCACCCGCCAAATCAGGTATGCAGACGGCTATCTCCCGCCCCACCTCAGCTTGGCCTTCAGCACGTCATAGTAGCTCAGGCCGGGTGTCCTGATCATATGAATCGTGTGTGTGGCCTTTTGGATAACAACGGAATCCTGGTATGTAATGTGGAGGCCTACCTGGCCGTCGAACGTCAAAAAGACGTTCGAATCCCGCTCATCTATTCTGATCTTGATGGTCGCGGTGTCAGGCAGGATCAGGGAACGATTGGTCAGGGTAAAAGGACAGATCGGGGTGAGTATGATCGTCTCGAGCGAGGGATAGATGATCGGCCCACCTGCTGAAAGTGAATACGCGGTCGAACCTGTAGGCGTTGCCACAATCAGTCCATCCGCCTTGAAGGTGGTGAGGTAGTCATCATTAATATAGGTATGTATGTGGGCTATTCGCGCTAATGCCTCCTTGTTGACCACCACATCGTTTAGAACGGTCTGACAGGCAATTCCCTCACCATTTCGCAAAACCCGTGCTGATAATAAGATCCTTTCCTCAGTCGTACACGCATCGTTGATGACATCTTCCATGATGGGGAAGAGCTGGTCGGCCGAGGTCTCAGTCAGGAAGCCAAACCCTCCCAGATTCACCCCCAGAACCGGGATCCCGGTATCCTGTATCCATCGAACGGCGCTCAGGAAGGTCCCATCGCCGCCTAATACGACAATGCAGGAAAGATCCAAGGGGGCCCTTGGAATATTTTCGACCAGACACTCTTTCGAGGTAATGGGTGCGGGAATATTCTGCCTGGTGAGAACCTCAATCCCCTTTGCCTTCAGCCAGGCCTCCAGCACCTTGCCCTTGTCAATGGCCTCCTCTTGGTCCTTGACGACAATCCCAATCTTTTTCATGGGGCCCCAACCTACATGAGTTGCAAATCTATCTATTTTTTGAGATTCATACCAGGGTTTTGAAGGCCTGTCAAATCGAGCGAAAGGCCCAAGGTCCCTGACGCTTCACTTCTTTCGCATCGGCAGGTTATTATGATTGATAGTCCTTCCAGGGTCTGGCAGCAACAATCATAGCAAAAAAGAGTGTAAATATTACCCAGTCTATTCCGATGAGAACTATTGCGAGCCAGGGGTACCCCTCGTAAGGACTTGTTACTTCTTTAACGAAGCCATTCACAAGTATTACTGCCAAGGTTGCGGGAATTACTATTTTCACGGCATAATCCCACCACGAAAGCAACCGCGATTGGCAAACACTGTCAATGTGTTCTCTCAAAACGCAAGCCTTGTAGATCCAGCCAATGAGAATACATTCCAGGATTCCTCCTAAAACCAAGCCATATTGAGTGAGAAAATGATCTACGATATCTATCCAGAAAAGGCCTCCCTGAGTGCTAAATACAATACTTCCGAAGAATCCTGCAACAGCGAGCACAGAGACAACCGTTTTGCGTGAGTAATGGAATTTGTCAATGGTAGCTGAAGCAAAGGCTTCCAGAATAGAAACCGAAGAAGTTAATCCTGCAATTACCAAACAACCAAAAAAAAGGACCCCGAACAGTTGAGAAAAAGCAGGAAGCATCCCTATTGCCGTGGGAAAAACAACAAACGCAAGTCCGATTGATTTACTCACCACTTTATCGATCGGAAGGGAGAGCTTATGGGCCATGTACCCCAGTACAGAGAATACCCCGACCCCTGCTATTAATGAAAAAGAGCAGTTGGCAATACTAATCGTTACAGAGTCTTTTGCTATTTGACTCTTCTCAGGCAGATAAGAAGCATAGGTAATCAAGATACCAAAAGCAATGCTCAAGGTAAAAAATATTTGTGAAACAGCATCTATCCACACCCCTATATCTTTCAATTTTTCGAAATCAGGCTTCAGGTACACACTAATCCCCTCGGATGAACCGGGCAGATTGATACTCCATCCCATGAGAATAAGAATGAGTAAGAACAAGAGCGGCATGAAGAGCTTATTCGCTTTCTCCAGCCCCTTTTCCACGCCTCTAAATACGATGAACCAGTTCAAGAACCATATTACAGCCAGAGAAAAGAGGACCGGCAATCGTATGTTTCCAACTTCAAAAGGTCCCTCGCTAATCATCAAGAAGTCGTTGAAGAAAAAAGCGTTAGGATCTGCCCCCCAATTCAGACCAAACGACAAGAGGAAGTAATAAAAACACCAGGCAATAACTACACTGTAATAAAGCCCTATTCCGAACATCACGAATAAGACCTGCCACCAGCCCAACCACTCCCAGCGAGTGCTAACTCTAGCATAACTAGCCGGGGCAGAACCTCTCATCTTATGTCCGAGACTGATCTCCAGGATCATAAAGGGGATGCCGACAATGACAAGAGCCAGAAAATAAGGGATAAGAAAGGCTCCTCCGCCGTTTTTGTAGCAAAGGTACGGGAACCTCCAGATATTGCCCAAACCGATTGCTGAACCGATAGCAGCAAGCAGGAACCCGATGTGCGTGTTCCATTGAGGACGGGCACCAACAGTAATTCCCTTTTTCATGACCTACAGCCCTTGAGAATAACGAAGTTTTCTCCTATGCCCAGAATACAATCCTGACCAACAACCATTGGAAATCCATACGACAACTACCAAAGGTCTACCCAAAAGCCAAGTATAAGTTTGACGGCTTCGTATAAAGTCCATCTGCGGCGTTGTGCTTCATCCCCGCCCTGTTAAATGAAGGGCACCCATCTCAAAAGGTGTTGGATGGCAAGGTTTCTTGAAAACACGCACAACAAATGGGACAATTTTTTAACAGGGTAAATCATTGCGACGTACCACAAGTACGCCTCATTCCTCAAGATTGCGCCTGACGGCTTGAAAAGAGGCGCACGCCTTGCATATGAACTTTTTACTTTGCCGTCGATGTGATGACTTTTTACGAGACCATCAAGTTTGGACGGTTTAGGAAGCTTATGTAGGAGAGGGTTAACCTGAAGCGGTCTCCTGGAGGGCGTTAAGGCGAGCACTTACTTTAACTGGATAGACGGGCGGGTTCTCAAGGGCCTTGTATTTCTCATCAAGGGCTGCAAAGTTTTTCCTGAACCGCTCCCGGATTTCCTCCAGTGAAGGATGGCTCTTCAGGAGCTTTCCATCCTGAATGACAGGCTCAAGCAGGGGACAGGCGCCCTCAACGGTTTCATCCCAGGTGCCGATGATATCCTCTAAGAATCGCCCCTGGGGATCAGTCTTTCTGAAGACCTGTTTGTTCCCTGCCAGGTTTACCTTGCCCGGGCTCAACTTCATGATGGGGCGCTCACCGTACTGGACCAGTTTGTAAGCAATGTCAAAATAGGGGGCATCGGCTGAGACCCCCATCCTGGTCCCCACGCCAAAGGCATCAATTCTAGCCCCCTCTTTTATAGTTCTGGCAATCTTGTACTCATCAAAACTGCTACTGGCAAATATCTCTGTATCGTCAAGACTTGCTTCATCAAGGATCTTTCGGACCTGCTGGCTCAACCGGGTCATATCACCGCTGTCCAGACGAACCCCTAATAACCTGCCACCCTCCTTGGCCATCTCCTGCCCTACGATGGCCGCGTTGCGGGCTCCGGCGACAGTGTCATAGGTATCGATCAGGAGGATGGTCTTTTGGGGAAATGAGCGTGCAAAGGCCCTGAAGGCTTCAATCTCATCTCCGAAGGAACTGATATACGAGTGGGCCATAGTCCCTGAGATGGGGATGCCATAAACTTTTCCGGCCAGCACATTGCTTGTGGCTACAAATCCGGCAATATAGCTGCTGCGGGCCACTTTCAGCCCGGCGTCAATTCCATGGGTCCGGCGAAGGGAGAAATCGACCAGCCGACGCCCTCCGGCCGCGTGGACACATCGGGACGCCTTGGTGGCAATCATGGACTGGAGATTAATGGTGTTAATCGCAAATGTTTCCAGGATCTGGGCTTCTATGATGGGAGCGGTCACCTCGAGGATCGGTTCATCTTTGAAGAAAATCTCTCCCTGCGCAAGGGCCCGAATGGTCCCTGTGAAACGCACGTTCTTAAGATAATGGAGAAAGTCATGTGAAAACGTGCCGGTAATGTCAAGGTAAGCCAGATCGCTTTCTGAAAAACGAAAGTTGACTATGTACTCGAGAAAGTCCTCAAGGCCTGCTGCCACAAAATAAGCCCGGCCGGGTGGATATTTCCTAATAAAAAGCGAAAATGTGGCAGGGTCGGCCATACCATTTTCAAAGTAGCTGGCCGCCATGGTGAGTTCATAGAGGTCGGTCAGGAGTTCAAACCTCTCGGCAGGACTTGTCATCGGACCCTGGCTCCGTATATCTTGTCCATGCGCTTCAGGGCAAATTCATGGAACTCGGGGTCAAAATCGGCGACACCCGCCCTGGGCACGGTAATGTTGTAGTCTCGATTCGCCAGGCCACCCACCGTATCCATCACGCAGATACTAGTACAAACACCCACCACTTCCACGGCCTGAACTTCGTGCTTTTTTAACAGATCGTTCAATTCGGTTTCGAAAAAACCACTATAGCGTCGCTTCTGAATGACAATATGACCTTTCTGCGGGGCAAGTTCTGGAATAATCTGATGACCCCATGTGCCGGTTACAGAATGTTTGGGAAATCTCTCAAACTCCTTGTCATCTTCTGCATGGGAGTCCTGCAGGTAGATCAGAAGGCATCCACTTTTTTGGCAGGCCTCTATATGGCCTTTGATGAACGGAATGATATCCCTGGCCGACCGACCACAGTACAAGACGCCCTTTTCGTCCACAAAATCATTGAGCATGTCCACCACGATCAAGGCATTTTCAGACATGATGATCTCCTGGTTAATCAGTGATGCCCACAAGACCGCTGATTAGTTTGCACACATCATATAACCCAAACAACCTTTGGATGCAACCCCCTGCCCCCTATCCCAGGGCAACGTCAAAGTAGATTCTAAGTTGTCAAATTAGAAGGATTGCACAGACGCTTAAATCCGAAATCCGAATACCCGCCTGCCAACGCCTGAGACAGCATTTAGCTTATGTGCCGGCATCTCTGGCAATGGCGGGCAGGTCGAAATCCGAAACAATTTCAAAATCCGAATATCAAATGACCAAAACATTTCCGGCATCGCTGCAATATCTATTTGAAACTTTAGAAGATATCCTTTGTTTTGAATTTG